>MNYQ01000172.1 GCA_001873185.1 Ignavibacteria bacterium CG2_30_36_16
CTCTGTGCAACTTCAAGCTGCGTCATCAATATGGCGTCTTCCACAATATCATTATTTCCGATAAGTTTAAATAAAATTGATGAGGTTAGATAGTAGGGAATATTCCCCACGACCCGGAGTTTTTTATTTTCGCTGTTAATTGAATTTAAATCAACTTCTAAAAAATCATTACTGATAAGATAGAGAGTGGGAAAACGACACTGTAAATTTTCAATTACTCTTTTGTCTATCTCAACGGCAGTCATTTTGCCGGCTTTATTAATTAGCTTTTCGGTTAATGCGCCAGTACCCGGTCCAATTTCCACAACATGGTCCTCAGGCTGGGGATTTATCTCATCTGCAATTTTGTTTAGAATATTTTGATCCTGCAGATAATTCTGTCCGAACTTTTTTAACGGTCTTACTTTTTCCATTGGCTAAAGTTAAATATTGAAGGCTTATGTTCAAAAATTATTTTAAAAAAATCGGCGCCTATTGAAAAACAAACTTTGTGGGGAAGCAATGTCAGAAGAGTTCTGAGATTTATCAACTTTGATAATTCTTCTTTTATACCTAATTTTTCACATCATCTCGGCAGTAATAAACAAGACTTTTGTAAGGATAAGCTTTGGCTAAAAAATATGTGATAACTATAGATATGGGGGGCACTAAAATTTTAGGCGCCGCCATAAATTCAAAGGAAGGCATTGTTGCGCGTGTTAAACAGCCTACCAAAGAAGGTGCAAAACCAAAGGAATATGTTGCTGCAATAGTCGAAGTAGTAAACAAAGTAATCACAACCGGAAAATTAAAACCGCGTTACATTCAGGCTGTTTGTCTCGGGATACCCGGATCGGTTAATCCGGAGCTTGGCAAAATTGGTCTAGCTCCAAACCTCGGATTAAAAAACTTTTTTATTAAAGACAAACTACAGCCGCTAATCGATTACCCGGTTTTAATTGAAAATGATGTTAATCTTGCCGCTCTCGGAATTAAAAATTTTGAGTTGACAGAAAAATCCAAAAATGTATTAGTTGTTTTCGTGGGCACAGGCATAGGCGGTGGTTTAATATTCGATGGAAAAATTTATCGCGGCAGCACATTTGTAGCAGGCGAAATTGGGCATAGAGTTGTTGATACATCAGGCCCTAAATGCGGCTGCGGTAACACCGGCTGTTTCGAAGCGGTTGCAAGCAGAACAGCAATTGTTAAAAATATTGTTGATGATGTAAATTCAGGCAAAAGAAGTTTTCTTGCCGAACAAATTAAGAGCGGCAAAAGAATAAAAAGCAGAATGCTTTTAGAAGCAGTTAAAGCCGATGATGCTGTTGTTAAAAAGCATCTGCAAACAGCAAGCAATTATATCGGTCGCGTGCTTGCTGATATTAACAACCTGCTTAATCTTGACACTATAGTTTTGGGCGGTGGGGTAGTTGAAGCTATGGGCAATTTTATGATACAGCCAATTAAGGAATCATTTGCCGAGAATGCTTTAAAAGACTCCGCAAAGACGACACATATAAAAATTACAAAACTTGGCGATGACGCTGCATTATTTGGTGGTATATCACTTGTGGGAGAACTTTTAAATATAAAAGTCTAATCGAATTGTTTTTCAATATTGGTAAGCTTTACAGAGAGTTGTTCCCATTCTTCCATCAAACTATTAAGCAATTCTTTTACCTGAACATACTCTAAATTTTTTTCTTTTGCCACTGCCGCATTTCCGTAAGTTGATGGCTCGGCGAGTAACGATTCAATCTCTTTGACTTTTGATTCAGTTTCTTCGATCTTCTTTTCAAGCCCGGCAATTTTACTTATTATATCTTTTGTAACCTGATATCTTTTTTGTCTTTTCTCAGCCTCTATCCTTTTTTGATCCTTTTTTGTTAATCCAGTATCGCCAACTTGATCTTTGACAGCTTCTTCCCGGTCAAGAATTTCGCGCCGCTTGCTTAAGTAATAATCCATCCCGCCTAAAAATGTTTGCACATTACCTTTCCTAATTTCAACAACTTTATTAACAATCGGCTTAAGGAAATCGACATCGTGAGAGACAAGAATTAATGAGCCGGCGAAATTTATCAGCGCTTGCTGCAGTACTTCTTTTGAAGAAATATCAAGGTGATTTGTAGGTTCGTCAAGTATAATGAAGTTTGATTTTGTAAGAAGAATTTTAACAAGCGCAACCCTGCTTTTTTCGCCGCCGGAAAGAACGCCTACTTTTTTAAATACATCATCGCCGCTAAATAAAAAAGAGCCGAGAAGAGAGCGAAGCTGCCCGATTGATTTATCTTCCGCTAGCCCTTCAACCGTTTCGATTATATCATATTCGGGATTGAGTTCATCCGCTACGTCCTGCGCATAGTAAGAAACAAGTGTATTGTATCCCAATACTCGTTCGCCTTCATCGAAGTTGATAACAGAGGCGATAATTTTTGCAAGTGTAGATTTTCCAGCGCCGTTCGGTCCAACGAATGCAATTTTTTCGCCTCGTTCGACGATAAAATTAAGTCCGTTAAAGACTAGATTACTGCCGTATGCTTTTTTAATATTTTTAAGCTCAACATTAATTCTCCCACTTGGCGGCGGAGCGGGGAAGCGAATATTGATGCTTGCTGTTCCTTCGGGCAGTTCAACAAGCTCAACTTTTTCGAGCTGTTTAATGCGGCTTTGCACCTGTTTTGCTTTCGTTGCCTTGTAGCGGAAACGCTCTATAAAAGATTCTGTCTCTTTTATCTTTTTTTGCTGAAGATCAAATTGATGTTCGAGCATCACATCCCGCTCGTCCTTGAATTTGAGATAAGCGTCGTAATTACCCCGGAAAGAATTTATTTTTCCCGAAAATATTTCGAGAGTTCTGTTTGTTATTTCATTAACAAATCTTTTATCGTGTGATACGATTAATAAAGCTCCTCTAAAACTTTTTAAATAATCTATTAGCCACTCAAGCGAATCGATATCAAGATGATTTGTCGGTTCATCCATTAGCAGCATATCATTCTGCGAGATAAGAATTTTTGCAAGAGCAATTCTCATCTGCCAGCCGCCGGAAAATTCATCCGTCAGTTTTTCAAACTCATCCCGAGTAAATCCCAAACCGAGGAGAATTTTTTTTACGCGGGCTTCTGCGCTATAACTGTCAAGTTCTTCTAACCGGTGATGCACTTCACCAAGTTGATTAACAAGGTCTTCCCGCTGTTCATCAGTTAATAAAGATGATACTAACTGTCCGGTAATTTCTTTTTCTTTTTGTTGTAGTTTAATAATGTCGGTTAATGCAGAGGTTGCTTCCTGGATTAATGATTTACCGGAGTGTGTTACATGATCCTGCGGCAGGTAACCAACCTGCACATTTTTTTGTTTTATAATTTTGCCCGATTCCGGCTGAAGTTGACCAGTTAAAATTTTTAATAGAGATGATTTGCCTGTGCCGTTTGCGCCCACAAGCGAAATTTTATCGCCCGCATTAATTTTGTAATTAACACCGTTAAAAAGAAATTTCCCCCCAAACTGGAGGGAAATATTTAAAAGATCGATCATTTATTTTTTTAAATTTTATTGCCGCAGCACAGCTACTTTTGCAGTTTTGATGTTGTTCCCCTCTTTATCGAAAGCAATTATTAAATACACACCGCTCGCAACGAACTTGCCCGCTGTGTCTCTTCCATCCCAATAGGCTATTCTTCCGCCGGGCGATGAAAATTCTTTAATGAGTTTGCCATTAATCGTGAGAACTTTAATGTCGGCATCTTTTATTAAACCGTCAATAGTAAGACGTCCGGAACTATTGTTCAGTTTATAAGGATTAGGATATATAAAGAGTTCAGTAAAAGCATCAGCCGCTTTTTTTGCTGTTGTCTCAAATGAAACGATTCCGTCATCTGTTCCCGCATAAATTTTACCGGTTGCATCATCAACTGCAAGGCTGACTATTTTGTCCGCCGGTAAGGGGCTATTACTTGCGGTATAAGTTTCGTACAAACTTGTACCATCAGAACTGACAAGCAGCAAACCCTGGTTGGTTCCAATCCATTTTCTATTTAATGGATCAACTGCCATACAGGTTATAGCCTGCTGCCGAAGGCCGAATACTGACGTGATGCGAAGCGGAGGATTTTGAGAGGGCGAGGATAATATTGTTCCCTGCCCGCTGACAATATTTACGCCCGAATTTGTCCCAACCCAAATATCTCCTCGTTTGTCTATAACAATAGAAGATATTGATCTAGAGAGTAAACCGCTGCCGTCATCCAACAAACCATAACGATCATCGGCATCGTCTTCGTAAGTTTTGTTTTCATTAAAATAATATAGTCCGGGCTTTGCGGAGTTTAAACCATAAAACCATTTTGTGTCATATTGGTCAATTATGAGATTATAATATTCTTCCGAGGGCACGGTAGGCGTTGACTGATGAACGAAATGATGCCATGTGCTATCGGGCGTTAGCACACTTAAATTTTTTCTGTTGTTGCTTGCATAATTTAAAATCCATGTATTGTTTTTACTATCGGTTGCAAAACCAGTTATCACTAAAAATTTTGGACTTCCGCTTTGTCCCTGCATATCGGTATTATTTGCATCAAATCTTTTAATATTACCATCTTTGATGGAGAGGAAACCACGCCCCCAACTACCGGCATATATTGTATTGTCGGGAGCGGCATAAATATTATAAAAGTCATTTGTAGTTAAAGCCGTAGTATTGCTCATATCGTAATTCCGCCATTCAGTGCCATCGTATTCGTAGAAGCCGACGCCTCTATTATTTTTCCCGCTTGCACTCCACAAGTGTCCATCGGGATCTACAGCAATAGATGGGAATTGATTTGCGCTCGGACCATTTGGATAAGTGAGTTCCCCGGTTTCAAAATTAAAAATCCCTAGACTTGAAATTCCTAATAATCCATTTGAACTGTAAAAAAGTTTTCGTAGGGGATTAAGAAGTTGAGCTTTAACTGTTAATAAATTATTTGCAAATACTTTTACAGTATCACCGGATAAAATAAACAGGGAATCGTCCACAGAAAGAACATCGGATATACTTTGGTTTGTTAGTTGGGGAATGAATGGAACCCATGTGTCATTTTCAAAATTTGAAAGTCCTTTATCTGTAACCGCTAAAATTTGATTTTTATACTCAACAACCTTCAAAACATTTTTAGAAGGGAGCCCATTTAAATTTGTATAAACTATCCACGACTCCGGTGCGGAAAGATTTACTGTGCCCCGCTTTTGCACCGCAAGACCATTTTCTGTTGCGGCATAAAACAGACCAAATAAAGAACTACTTTTTACTTTGCTGTTCGACTGCATCGTGCCGAGTTTGAAAAATGTATCGAAGAACAAAAAACTTTTGGAATCAATTAATGAAATACCAAAATCGGTTGAGGCAATTATGGTATCGCCCTTAACTTTTAATTCATTAATTTGCTTTTGGCTTCTGTCTGAGTTGTAGATGTCAAGCACGCTGCTGACCGTATTAGTTTCGGGATTGTATACGTCTATAATTCCATTCTGGCTGCCGAACCATATATTGCCGTATTTATCAATAGCAACGGAAGTAAAAAAAGAACCCTGAAATCCTTCAGATTTATTAAAGGTTTTGAAACTATTGTGTGCGGAGGAATAGAAAAAAGCTCCTCCCTTGGTTGCAGACCAAATGCCGCTTGAGGCGTCAACGGCGTCATAAACGTTTTTCATGTCGGTCATAACCTTCCAGTTAATTGCCTCCTGTGCGGATAGAAGAGTGGAAAGTAAAAGTATAAATAATAACGCAAATGTTTTAATCATAACATTCCCTTCAGTTTGGAAATTCATTAAAAGTAAAAAATATTATTTACACCTCATTAAATAAGAAGATTAATTGTACACACTAATTTATATTTTTTTGCGACAAGGGAAAGCAGAAAATTATTAACCCGATCTTTAACCGATAATTTTTCAAATCTGTTTTAAAAGGTTTGCCATCTCAATTGCAGTAAGCGCCGCATCCCAACCTTTGTTACCTGCTTTTGTACCCGCACGTTCTATTGCCTGTTCAATCGTATCGGTTGTTAATATACCGAAAGCAACCGGTATAGCATGTTTAACAGAAACATGAGCGATGCCCGAAGCGGCATTTCCAGCCACATAATCGAAATGAGGTGTTGCGCCCCTTATTACAGCGCCGAGCGTAATAAGAGCATCATATTTTTTTGATGAAGCTGCTTTATCCGCCGCAATCGGTATTTCGAAGGCACCGGGAACTTTAATTACTTCAATATCTTTTTCACCACATCCATGTCTTAGTAAACAATCAATTGAACCGGAAAGGAGTTTTTCACAAATAAATTCATTAAAGCGTGATACTATTATGGCAAACTTTAAATCTTTTGCAGAAAGATTACCCTCTATAGTTTTCATTTGTTTTCCTTTTAAGCTGAATTTTTAAGAAGGCGGCGGCGCATCGCATCAACCGCTAAATTACTGACAGTAAATTTACCAAAATTTTTTTCATCTTCCCTCTTTCCGCCGTGAAAATCTGAACCGCCGCTTTCGAGAAGGAAAAATTCGTTTGCAATTCCATGATAATATTTAACTTGATTCATTGAATGGGAAGGGTGAACAACTTCAAGCCCGTCAACACCTACTTCAATTAATTCTTTAAGTATGTTTTCGGGCATATAACCGGGATGTGCGATAAATGAAAGACCGCCGGCATCTGTTATTATTTTGAAAGCGCTTTGCGGCGAAATATGAACTTTTTTTTCATGCGCCGGGCAGCCGTTCCCAATGTATTTATTAAAAGCTTCATAATAGGAATGAATAAAACCTCCGCGCAGTAAAGCCTGTGCTATATGAGGTCTGCCTATTGCAGAATTTTGCGCTTCCTGTAAAATATCCTCGATTGTAATATTAAACCCGAGAGTCCGAAGTTTGTCAACAATTCGAATTGCTCGTTTATATCTTTCACCACGGAAAAAAACTAAATAGCGCTCAAGTTCTTCGTTGTCAGGCTCCATAAAATATCCGAGAATATGCACTTCGTGGTCTCCAATGTCGGAACTAATTTCAACTCCCGGAATAACTTCAACACCTAACTTTTTGCCTTCATTAAAAGCCTCACTAAAACCATTTAGACTATCGTGATCGGTAATGCTTATTGTATCAAGCCCATTTTTTTTTGCAAGGCGCACAATTTCTGCCGGGGAGTTAGAGCCGTCCGAGTGAATTGTGTGCATATGTAAATCTACTGTTCCGATCATATGAGAACCGGGTATCTTTCTTTCATCAACTGTATTGTTCTTTAAATTTTTCGTAATTCAAAATGCGCAATTTTGAACCGTCTAATTCAACAAGTCCTTTTTTTGCAAAAGAATGGAGCGTACGGGAAATTGTTTCGCGCGATGTACCCGCCATATTTGCAAGGTCTTGCTGAAATGGTAATTTTTCTATTTCAACCGTGCCTTGTTTTATTTTTCCCAAATCGTCTGCAAGCTGTAAAATTACTGTTGCAACTTTGCCTTCAGCATCCTTTAGAGATAAAGATTTAATTTTCATATCTGCTGCGCGTAAACGCTGCGTAAGTTCCTGAAGTAGAGCGATTGAAACTTCGGGATGAATTTGCAGAAGTTCTAAAAAATCTTTACGTTGAATAATAAATAACTCCGAGTCTTCCATGGAAGTAACATTTGCCGAACGCGTTAGTCCATCAAGGATTGCCATTTCACCAAAGAAGTCGGAATCTCCAAGAATTGTAAGAATAACTTCTTTGCCATCCTCGCTGACGCGCGAAACTTTTACTTTTCCGCTAACAATAACGAACAGTGCGGAGCCGGTTTCGTGTTCAAACAGGATGATTGAGTCTTTAGGGAACTTTTTTTTCACACCCAGTTTTGAGATTTGTTCTAAAGTTGAATCACTCAGTTCAGAAAAAATCGGCACATATTTAAGAAAATCATCTGCGGTTTCTGGCATATAATATCTCACTGTAATTTAATTGAAAATAAATATATAGCGGGGCGAACTGAAAGTCAACAACCGGATACGCTCTAAAATAATTATTTAAAGTTCGTAAAGGTAAAATCGGTTTAGATTTTAAAACAAATTGCTTCTGTTTTGAAGCAGTTTGGTAATATTCTACCCGAATTATCCTGAAAAACAGAAAAGCGCGGTTGATAATTTCTAAAAACAGTTCTTTATTTTTTAATTTTATTTGCAAATACAATTCCGGAATTTTTATGAACCCTTTATCTATATTAATTATACTTTGCTTTTTTAGGTGTATGTGTCTATTTTTGACCTCTTAATTTTTAATACAATATCTGGAGAGTGGTAAATTATGGCTATGATGGCCAAAATGAGAAGTTTAGCTCCTGCGTTTATTATAACAGTGGGCGCTCTGTTCGTTCTTTTTATGGTTATTTCCGATTCAAATGTTTTAGAAGCATTGGGCGGGAGAACTAATTCTATAGGCTCCGTTAATGGCGAAGAAATAACCTATAATGAGTATGCTGAACTTCTTAATCAGCAGATAGAAGCGCAAAAAAAACAAACCGGTAAAGACGTAGATGAAGAGCAGATGGAACAACTGCGCGAGCAGGTTTGGGATGCTCTCGTTACACAAAAACTTGTCGCGCATAAAATGGATGAATATGATATTGCCGTTAGTGACGAAGAAGTGAAAGATGCAATTTTAGGTGATAATCCGCCTCAATTCTTAAAGCAAAATTTTATTGATTCTACCGGTAACTTTAATCGTCAGATGTATGAGTCTGCTCTCTTCGATCCAAGAAATAAAGAAGCTCTCCTTCAGGCAGAAGAATATGTGCGCCAAACAAAATTAAGTGAAAAACTTCAAAGCATGCTTCTGGCTTCTGTAACCGTAAGTGAACAGGAAATAAAAAGAAAATTTATAGATCAAAATATCAGCATCAATGCAAAATATGCACTTGTGGATGTTAACCAGTATCCTGATTCTATGTTTACCGTAACAAATGATGACTTAAAAAATTATTACAACGAAAATCTTGAAAAATATAAAGTTGAAGCTCAACGCAAATTAAAATTTGTAATGTTTAATACTACTGCTTCCGGAGAAGACAGCGCTACCGTTAAACGAACAATGGAGAATATTGCAGAAAGTTATAAACAGGACACAGCAAGTTTTAAATTTAATGCAGAAATTCATTCTTCCGTTCCTTACTCGAAAGATACACTTGAGATGACCGCCTTTCCTGAATCTGCCGGAAGTATAATTAATAATTCGCAAGCAGGTCAATTAATTGGACCGATTGCTGCTCCAGAAGGATATGTGCTTTATAACCTTGTTGCTGTTTTACCTTCTAAAGATCCAATAGTTAAGGTATCTCATATTTTAATTAATCAGTTCGGCAGCGAAGAAAAAAATCTTGAGGAAGCTAATAAATTTTATGCTCAGTTAAAAAACGGAAGCGATTTTGAACAGCTTGCTAAACAGTTATCTCAGGACCCGGGCAGCGCAAAGCGCGGAGGTGATTTGGGCTGGTTTGGTAAAGGCGCAATGGTTCCCGAATTTGAAAAAGCAAGCTTTGACGGAAAAGTTGGCGAAGTTCAGAAACCTGTTAAAACAAACTACGGTTACCACATAATTAAAGTAACCGGACGAAGCAACAAGAAATTTGTTGTTGAAAAAATTGTTAATCCTATCGAGGCTTCAGCTACAACAAAAGATATTATATCCAATAATGCTACGGATTTTGCATACCTTGCAAATAAAAACGGTTTTGAAAAAGAAGCAGAGCTAATGAATTACAATATTCAGGAAACAATGCCGTTTAATGAGAAAGCTTATTCAATTCCGAACATCGGAGTAAATAAGCGTCTTGTAAACTGGGCTTTTGAAAACAGCCTTAATGATGTAAGTCAGATTTACAGAACAAGCACAGGTTATGTAGTTGCTAAAATTT
Source organism: Ignavibacteria bacterium CG2_30_36_16 (assembly GCA_001873185.1). Classification (GTDB taxonomy): domain Bacteria; phylum Bacteroidota; class Ignavibacteria; order Ignavibacteriales; family Ignavibacteriaceae; genus CG2-30-36-16. Next base: position 9,912 of record MNYQ01000172.1, read on the forward strand.
CCGAAGTAACTAAACAGGGCGCTAAGCCTTTTGATGAGGTGAAAGAGCAGATAAAACCCGTTGTTATCAGGGAGAAAAAATTTGAAAAGGCAAAGCAAAAAGCAGCTGATCTCAGTAAAAAAATTAGCGGTGATCTTAATAAAATAACGACCTACGATTCTAAAATAAATGTTCAAACAACTGGCAGCTTTACACCGGGCGGTTCAGTCCCTACAGTCGGCAGAGATTATGCTTTTATTGAAACAGCATTAGAACTTGGTTTGAATAAAGTCTCGCCGCCGGTTAAAGGTTTCCGCGGTTATTATCTCATTAGTGTTATTGAGCGGTCAGAATTTGATTCTTCGGCATACTCGATTCAAAGAAACACGATGAGAGATCAAATTCTGCAGGAAAAAAGAAATACCTATTTTAATCAGTGGCTTGCTAAATTAAAAGAAGAAGCAGATATAAAAGATAACCGCAGATTCGATTAATTATTTAATTTATTTTCACATAACCCCCGAAGATCCAAGGGCTCATCGGGGGTTTTGATTTTTAAAGAATAAATGATCATTTTGTTTTCGGCATTAATGAATCAATTTTAATATGAGAATATTTTTTACTGTAATTTTATTTTTAACTTTTATGTTTGAAGGATTTTCCCAGTTCAAAGGAAAAAATTTCAGCGTAGTTGTCGATGGTGTTTATACAACATCGGCAAGAATTTATCTCAATCCCAATTCTTCCGATCCACAATTGCGGAATAATAATTTTCCCATGTCCGATGTGTTTAGCTACGGTGTTAGTATTCGTTATAGAATTAGTAATTCTCTTTTGATTGCGCTCGGCTCGGAATATATGAAAGCAGTTGAGACAGGCGCAAACCTAACCCTCTTTTCCGGCACAGGCACCCGAACCATAAAAGTTGACGATGGATTTAAACTTATACCGATTGAATTTTCTCTCTATTACATACTGCCATTTTCCACTGAAAATTTTAAGTTTACAATGGGCGGCGGCGCCGGTTATTACTTCGGCGGGATGATCCGTACATTTGGCGATGCAAGTGTTTCGAGTTCAGTGAAAAAAACAGCTTACGGTATACACGTTATGGTAGCGATGGATTATTTTTTCATAAACAATATCTCGCTAAAATCTGAAATGAAATTCCGCGATCCGCAATTTTCTGTTACAAGCAGGTATAATAAGCAAACAGTAAATTATAACGGCGAAACTTTAAAACTGGCTCAGAAAGAATTCGATTCAAAAATTAACGTTGACGGCGTAACGTTTGTATTAGGTTTGGCGTATCATTTTTAAGTCTTTAGAATTGAGAGTGCAGTGTTAAATAATGATTCCCGGGTTTTATTGCCTCAGTGAATCTGTGACGATTTGATCTGCCCCCACAAACCGTAGCAGGTCTTTTTTACAATTCGTTTATTCTTTAATTAAATTCTCTTAATTTTACTTTCAAATGGAAAAAAAATCTTTAGTTTATTTAACCGGATTTATGGGGGCAGGGAAGAGTACGATCGGTTCTATACTGGCAAATACTCTTGGCTGGGATTACTACGACCTCGATAGACTAATAGAAGCGGAATGCAAAAAAAAGATAAGTGATATCTTCAAAGAAAATGGTGAAAAAAATTTTCGGGAAATTGAATCTGAATTATTAAAGAAAATTTCCACAAAAAAACTTACAGTAATATCACTCGGCGGAGGAACAATTGCAAATGAAATTAATTTGCAGATACTGAAAGATACCGGGACAATTGTTTATCTTAAATCATCACTCGACTCTATTTATAAAAGAGTACGTTTTAAAAGAGATAGACCGGTACTAAAATTAGATGAGAGCGGCGAACCGATTATGAAAGAAAATTTTATTGACAGTGTTACAAAAATTTTTGAAAGTCGAAAACCTTATTACGAACAGGCAAACGTTATTATTGATACGGATAATACTAATGTGGGCGTCAGCGTAGATAAACTTGTCCGCTACATTGAACGGCTAAACCGGAAAGAGCGATGAAAAAAATAAAAGTTGATCTTCAAAAAAACTCATACAATATTTCTATTGGCAAAGGGATACTTGCCCGATTACCGGATGAGTTGAAAAAAATAAACCCAACGGCAAAAACTTTTTTCCTAGTTGATTCAAATGTGAACAATTATCATGCAAACGCGATAAAAAATTTCTCCGAAGCAACCGGTATAAACTACGCATACTATGTTCTGAAATCTGGCGAGACGGCTAAAAATTTCAAACAGCTTAATTTGATTTATCATTTTCTTCTCAAAGAAGGCGCTGATCGAAAATCAATTATAACGGCTGTGGGCGGCGGTGTTACAGGTGATTTAGCCGGTTATGCAGCCTCTACTTTTATGAGGGGCGTCAATCTAATCCATATTCCAACAACCTTGCTTGCAATGGTCGATAGTTCAATTGGCGGAAAAACCGGAATTAATTTCTCGCACAAAAAAAATATGGTGGGCACGTTTTACCAACCGAATGAAGTATTTGCCGACATCAATTTTCTCAATACTCTCCCCGCCTCCGAGGTTTTAAGCGGCTTGGGAGAAGTATTAAAATATGCTTTTCTGCTTAACAAAAACTTTTTTGAATTCGTTGATTACAACATGCATAAAATTATTTCCGGCGAAGAAAAAATTATTCAAAAAGTTATTATCGAATGTGCAGCCATAAAAGCTGCTGTTGTTTCGAAGGATGAAAAAGAGAGGGGATTGAGAAAAATTTTAAATCTGGGGCATACGTTCGCTCACGCATTTGAAAGTGAACTCAACTTCAAAATAAAACATGGCGAAGCTGTAATAGCTGGATTAATTTCGGCGGTTTTTCTTTCGCGAAGATTAGGATTTATTTCGGAAGAGCGGTTGAAGCATTTCTTACATTTACCCGGAAAGATTGATCTTCAAAACAAAATTATTATGCACAGTAAACAAAACATTTATGATTTGATGCTGCACGACAAAAAAAACGTCGGTGGGAAAATTAAATTTATACTTCCAAAAGACATTGGGGTTATGCTTATAGATGTAGAAGCCGGTAAGAGGGATGTTTTTTATGCTCTCGAGGCAGCCTCATCATTCATAACAGGAAAGTAAAAGGTTTATCTTTTTTGCGGCAGAAGATATTCTTAAATTTGTGTGCAATTTTTTACAACTAAATATCCGGAGCTTTCTTTCCGATGAAAAAAATCTTTCTTTTAATTTTATTACCTTTTATTCTTTTTGCGCAGCCTAAAGATGAAGTTAGAGCCGTATGGTTAACAACCGTTTTCAATCTTGACTGGCCTAAAACTACCGGCGCATCAAATCAAAAAAACGAAATGAAAAACTTACTTAACAAACTTAAAGCCGCAAACTTTAATACAGTTATGTTCCAGGTGCGTGCACGCGGCGATTTGATGTATCCTTCTTCGATTGAACCGTGGGCAAAGGCTTTAACAGGAAATCTCGGACAAAATCCCGGTTACGATCCTCTGCAGTTTATAATTGAAGAAGCGCATGCACTCGGAATAGAAGTACATGCATGGTGGAATGTTTATAAAGTTTACGGCATAGGAACTCCTCCGGGTACAAATCCTCAGCACGTGGTTTTAGCGCATCCCGAACTTGTAAAACAATACACAAACGGCGAGTGGTGGTTAGACCCCGGGAAACCGGAAACTAAAACTTACCTTTTAAATCTTGCAATGGAAATGGTAAGGAAATATTATATTGATGCAATTCATTTCGATTTTATTCGTTACCCAAATCCAGATTTTGATGACGATGCTACATATGCACAATATGGAGGCGGAATAAATAAAGCAGACTGGCGGAGGAATAACATCACACAGTTTGTTTATGCTTTGTACGATTCTGTAACAAGCGTTAAGCCAATGATTAAGGTTGGCTCTGCGCCAATTGGTATTTATAAAAAACTTTCAAATTGTTTAACCGGCTTTCTCGGTTACGACCAGGTTTATCAAGATGCGCGCAGATGGCTGCTGGCGAAAAAACATGATTACCTTTCGCCGCAAATTTATTGGGATATAAACACATGTCCACGGTATGACTCTCTCGCAATGGATTGGATCAATAACCGTTTCGGAAGACATATTTATGCCGCTAATGCAATTTACAGACTTGCGCCAAACGACGGCAATTGGGCAGTAAACGAAATTATTGCGCAGATAGATTCGGCGCGCAGTTATGGCGGGCAGGGACAAACAATGTACCGCGCACAATACATATTAGATAATTACAAAAGTTTAACAACAACATTGCAGGCTGGCAGATATAAATATCCGGCGAACATCCCAGCCATGTCCTGGAAGGATGATATTAAACCTCTCGCGCCACAAAATATTTCTTTAACAACAAGTGATTCCTTAACGTGGATCTTATCGTGGGGCAAACCTGCGCCTGCATCAGATGGCGACACAGCAGTCTACTACAATGTTTATCAGGATACGGTTACGCCGGTTGATATTTCCAATGTTACAAAAATGATTTCGTTCAGATTGGTAAACGACACTTCGCTGACAATTGATTTTACATCAATACCTTCTTCAAATCTATTTTTTGCAGTTACCGCATACGATAAAGGATATAACGAAAGTAATTCTGCGGAGATTGGAATTGTATTTACTTCCGTTGATGAACCGGTTCAATTTACATCGTACAATCTTGAACAAAATTTTCCGAATCCATTTAACCCGGCGACAATTATAAAATATAACCTTGCTAAAGGTGGATTCACTACTCTAAAAGTATACGACCTTCTCGGCAATTTAATGGGAAGAATTGTCGAAGGTTATAAGGAGGCAGGCTTACATTCGGTGCAGTTTGACGCGTCCCGGCTTGCAAGCGGAACATACTTTTACACATTGAAGAGCGGAGAATACATGGAAACCAAAAAGATGGTTTTGATTAGGTAGGCTTTATAAAAATAAGTGCGGCTTTTTCCAGCCGCACTTATAATAGAGTTACTGTAAAATAAATTTTTCAGGTTAATGTCATTTCGACCGAAGGGAGAAATCTCATGTTCTTAAGAGATTTCTCAGTCTCCCAAAGGGATGCCTTTGGCAGAAGACTCCTTCGAAATGACAGATGAGCTATTTTGCAGAAACT
>MNYQ01000130.1 GCA_001873185.1 Ignavibacteria bacterium CG2_30_36_16
ACAGGAAAAACCTGCAATTTATGCAAAGGACAACAACGGTAATCCATATTCTCCGGCGTGGCTAACTCTAAATTTTAAAGGAGGAGTAAAATTAAATGAAAATATTTTGCTTAATGTTGGAGTTGAAAACATAACAGACCAACGTTATCGTCCTTACTCTTCGGGAATAACTGCTGCAGGCAGAAATTTTATTGCTTCGGTTAAATATAATTTGTGATGCTGTTATGAAACGATTTCCGCTGTAAGTCCGTTGGCTAACGGATTAGTTATCGGGTACAAAGTTAAAACATAAAAATATTTTAACGCAAAAAATCCCAAGGGGATCACTATATGACAAAAAGTTCAATCGTAAAATATGGGACGTCTATACTACCAAAATTATAGAAGAAATAACAAAGCCCCGTTCATATTAAAAAGAACGGGGCTTCGTGTTAGAAGGGAAATATAAAATTATACAAGTCCCTGATCGAGCATTGCATCGGCAACTTTAAGGAAACCTGCAATGTTAGCGCCGTTCACATAATTGCCAGGCGTTCCGAAACGGTTTGCTGTTTCGATACATGTATCATGAATTCTTATCATAATCTCGTGTAAACGTTTATCAACTTCTTCTGCAGACCAAGGCAAGCGCATACTGTTCTGCGACATTTCTAAACCGGATGTAGCAACACCCCCAGCATTTGCTGCTTTTCCCGGGGCAAAAAGAATTCCGGCTTCTTTAAAAGTATGATAGCCTTCCAATGTTGTCGGCATATTTGCGACTTCGCAAACACACTTAACACCATTTTTTATTAATTCTTTTGCGTTGATGTTATCAAGTTCGTTTTGAGTTGCGCAAGGCATTGCAACATCAACTTTAACGCCCCATGGACGTTTGCCAGCGAAAAATTCCGCACCAAATTTATCAGCAAAATCTTTAACAGTATCTTTTGCGCTTGAACGCATTTCGAGCAAGTAGTCAACTTTTTCACCTGTAATTCCGTCTTTATCATAAATAAAACCGTCGGGTCCGGAAATAGTTAAAACCTTTCCGCCGAGCTGGTTTATCTTTGTTATTGCGCCCCAGGCGACATTTCCAAATCCAGAAATTGCGAAAGTTTTTCCTTCAATATCTTGACCGATGGTTCTTAACATTTCTTTTACGAAATAAACTCCGCCAAAACCAGTAGCCTCGGGACGTACAAGCGAGCCGCCCCAGTTAATTCCCTTGCCGGTCATTACGCCGGTAAATTCATTTTTCAATCTTTTGTATTGACCGAAAAGAAAACCGATTTCTCTTCCACCAACACCAATATCTCCTGCGGGAACATCGGTATCTGCTCCGATATGACGAAATAATTCCGTCATAAAACTCTGGCAGAAACGCATCACTTCATTATCGCTTTTCCCTTTCGGATCGAAATCGGAACCGCCTTTTCCTCCGCCCATCGGTAAAGTTGTTAAACTGTTTTTAAATGTCTGCTCAAATCCTAAAAATTTTAATATGCCTAATGTTACGGATGGGTGAAAACGAAGTCCGCCTTTGTAAGGACCAATTGCACTGTTAAAATTAACGCGGTAGCCGCGGTTAATATGGATTTCGCCCTGATCGTCCATCCAGGGAACACGGAAAATTACGGTCCGTTCTGGTTCAACCATTCGTTCTAAAATTTTTGCATGTTTATACTCGGGATGCCTTTCAAGAACTACTTCGAGCGATTCGGTTATTTCTTGAACTGCCTGATGAAACTCCGGCTCTGATGGATTTTGAGCTTTGACTTTTGCGAGTAATTTATTTGTGTACTCGGACATAAAGACCTCTAATTTATAAGTTAGTTAGTAGAATAATTGATTTTATTTTAAGAATAATTTTTTCAGGAATTAAGAAAATTGAGCAGGTCAAATAGAGAATCATTTTACTTTCAATGGAATTATAATTGTATAAAAATCCGGGAAAATATAATTTATTGAAACGAAATTTTTCAAACCGGGTCGGGGCAATAACTGGCATGATGAAGGTTGAGTGATACAGTTACACATAATACCTGGAAGCTTTATTCCATGAAAGCGCATACCCCTTTAGTGTTAGACTCTGCATTCGGCTCATCGAAGATTCATTAAAATTATTCATAATCATAAGGAAAAAATTAAAATTTTTCCTGTTCAAACTTAGTAATATTTAGCCAAATAATCTCATTTTTTGCATCGAAATTAAGACATCTCCTGAATTAATTTTTTTAGCGCTTTAATATATTTGAAAAAGTAATGTTTACTCTCCAATATACTTAATTGATTAAGTAAGTAAATAATCATCGGCTTTTTTTATTAACCCAAAATAGATTTTCCTCTCAATATTTTTCTTTCTTTATTCCAATAATGTATCTGCCATGTAAATAATTAATCTCCCCCTTTTAAATTACACTTTAGTTTTTTGTTCTTTAATTTTTTTTGAAATCATTCTCTCCAAGTCCGGTTGGCAATCGTTTTCCTAAATTTCCTTCCCTTTCTCTTTTGAAGAATCTTTTCCCCTTTCCGTTTTCTTTTATAACTTTGCATATAATAATTTTTAATCCGGAGGATTATATGACTGAGAAGATATACAAAGAAAAAATCAAGCAGTCAGTTGAAATCTTAAATGAAAAAGATATAGATATGTGGCTGACTTTCGTTAGGGAAAGTTCGATCATGCATGATCCGGCAATAGATATGATTGCTGGAATAAATCTTACATGGCAATCTGCTCTGATGATAAGCCGCAAAGGTGAAGCCGCAGCAATAGTCGGCTCGCTGGAAGTCGATAACATTAACCGCACCGGACTGTTTGATTTTGCTGAAGGTTACGTGGAATCATTTACAAAACCGTTTGTTGATTATTTAAAGAAAAATGATCCCCAAAAAATTGCAATTAATTATTCGAAGAATTCTACTTTAGCAGATGGGCTTACACATGGTTTGTATTTAATACTGCTTGATCATCTTAAAGATACTCTCTATGCTGAAAGATTGGTAAGCTCGGAAGAAATAATTGCCGCGCTCCGTGGCAGAAAATCGAACGCCGAGTTAATTATTATGAAAGAAGCAATTGTTGAAACATTAAAAATTTTCGACGAAGCAGCAGGCTTCATCAAAGCGGGTGTTAGCGAACTTGACATTGCAAATTTTGTAAAAGAAAAAGCGTTTGAGAGAGGCTTTGGAATGGCGTGGGATGAAGATCATTGCCCCGCCGTGTTCGCCGGACCCGAAACCGGCAGTGCACACTCCGGTCCGACGGATAACAAAGTTCAAAAAGGTCATATTGTAAATATGGATTTTGGAATTAAGCATAAAGGTTATTGCAGCGATTTACAGCGCATGTGGTACATTTTGCGCGACGGCGAAACTAAAGCCCCTGCCGAAGTGCAAAAAGGATTTGAAGTAATAAGAGATGCAATTCAAAAAGCAGCAGCAGCAATTAAACCCGGGATGCAGGGCTGCGAGATTGATGATGTTGCACGCAATTATATTATTGAAAATGGTTATGAAGGTTATCCACACGGACTCGGACATCAAGTGGGAAAAGTTGCACACGATGGGGGCAGCGGTTTATTCCCCCGTTGGGACCGATACGGCAATGCGCCATACATCCCTATTGAAGAAGGGCAAATTTATACAATAGAACCAAGGTTACCCGTTGAAGGTTTTGGAACATCAACACTTGAAGAAGAAATTGTGGTTACCAAAAACGGATGCGAATTTATTTCCGAACCACAAAAAGAACTATTACTAATTTAATTTTTCATTGTGCCTTTTTCATTTTGCATTAAAACTCAACTTTCCTGCTGCATGCGAGATAAAGCAGCTGATTATATTCTGTAAAACTTATTTCAGTTGCACCGAACATTTTGAGGTGGGGAGTCATATACTGAACATCAAGAAGCAAAAAATCTTTTTCTCGTAAATGTTCGAGAAGTTTTACGAGAGCAATTTTGCTGGTTTGCGGTTCTGTAGAAAACATTGATTCTCCGAAAAAAGCTCCTGCATACGAAACTCCGTATAATCCTCCGGTTAATTTATTATCTTTCCAAACTTCCACTGTATGAATGTGACCGAGTTCTTCAAGTTTTAAATACGCTTGAATAAGTTCATCCGATATCCATGTTGTTTCACGAGCGGCACATGATTTTACAACAGAAAGAAAATTAGAGTCGAATTTAATTTCAAACTCATTCGTCTTAATAAACTTTTTTAATGAGCGGGGAATGTTGAGGTTATCGAGAGGAATGATTGTTCTGATTTCGGGCATAAACCAGTTAATCTCCCCTGTGTTTTCGTCTGCCATAGGGAAGGCACCGCTTGCATACAGTCGTAACATAATATCCGGCTTAAGAAGTTCGTCATATCTAAAATTTTTATTTCTTACCATTAAAGTTATTCGTCAACTTTTACTTCGAGTTGAATTATATCATATCCTTTTATAGTTTCATAGGCGGCATAACTAACACCAAAAAGCACCGAGAGCATACCGAGTAAAAATAAACCGGTAATAAAAAAAGAGAAATGATCAATCATAAAAAAGAACTGGAACCCGATTAAGATGGAAGTAATAACAAAAAGTGCAACGGCAGTAGTATAAAATAAAACTGCATTGCGGACAAGTTTAACCCGAAAAACCAGTCTTTCAATTTGTATGGAGATGCTTTCTAAACGAACGTTTTCATCTGTGTAAAATATTCTTTCACCGGCTTTAAAAAACAACCTTCGCTTTTCTTCATTAAGCAGCCGAATTCTATTTACAACAAGTGAGTATTTATTATTCATACCGAGCAGCAGAAGTCCGCAGGCAGATATCATTAAGCCGGGCGTAAGCATTAACTGAATTACCTGCGCAATAGAAAATTCTTTTAATGTGTCCATGATTATAAGTAAATGTTAATAATGTAAAGAAGTCCGGAAATTTCTACTTGACGCATTACAAATATATCAAACATCAAATATTAAAGGGTTTATTATGGCGGATAAAAATTAATTTGTTTTTTTCATTGATCTTGAGGCAAACTAAGTTTCAATTACTTTTGGGAGGGGGGCTTTCTTAAAAATATTTTTTATTCTTAAATTTTCAAAAACGATAGCGTTAAACCGCTCATCAGAACTTGAATATTTAATGGTCTCATAAGGAGTGTTCTTTTCTTCAATGTTCATTAAATTCAAAAAAAGATAAGCGGTATTTTCTTGAGCTAAGATATTTAGAACTTTGTCTTTCTGCACTCCTACGAACATTTGCAGGTTAAATAAAAGTTTTAAAATATTTTTCAGAGGAAATATATTCTTTCTATTACTTAAAACTACTATTTTTTTCATAACTCAACCTGCTGAATATGCCGCATTTAGTGCTTTCCCTATTTTATCCAAAACCATATAAGGGGTTATCGGTTTTACTAAGTAATCAACAATGCCGAGCGAAACCATTTTAAGAATTGTCGTCTGATCACTTAATGCGGTTAGCGCAATTACGGGTATTTTACTTAAATATTTACAGCGCAGCCTCTCAAGCATTTCAAGTCCGTTAAGGATCGGCATCGAGATGTCGAGCAAAACAAGGTCGGGGGTTTCGTACTCTATTTTTTGCAGCCCCTCAACGCCATTATCTGCAGTGATAATTTCGCAATCAACAAATGATTTCGTCATATAATGGGAAATTAAAAATTGCTGGCTGCGGTCATCTTCAACAATTAATACTTTTTTCATAGTGGCACTCAAAATATTATTTCTAAAATTACACTCAATTAATACGGTGCTAACTTAAAAATAAGGGAGGTAATTGAATGTGATGGGAAACCGGCAGGTGCGCTAAATCAAATAAAAAATCTATTTGCTTGTACGCTTTATAAAATCAATTATTACCGGATCAGTAGATTTAAGTAGTTCATCGGTCGTTCCGGAAAAATGGAACTTCCCTTCATGAAGCATAGCAACTCTATGTGCTACATTTTTTACGCTGTACATATCATGAGTAACTACAATAGAGGTAACTTTTATTTTCCCACTAAGATCTTTAATTAAATTATCAATAGAGTCGCTCATTATCGGGTCAAGACCTGTAGTGGGTTCGTCATATAAAATATAGTCTGGATTTGTAACAAGCGCCCTGGCTAATGCAGCACGTTTTTTCATTCCGCCGGAAAGCTCGGAAGGTTTTAATTTCTCGATTCCTTCAAGCCCGACAAGCTCGAGTTTTTCAGCAACTATTTTATCAATCTCTTTTTGCGAATAATCTTTTTTTGATTCAACTAACGGCAAAGAAATATTTTGGCTAACGGTCATAGAATCAAACAGCGCCGATCCTTGAAATAGGAATCCAAATTTTTTGCGCAAATCATAAAGTTCGGGGGTTTTCATTTCATGAACTTTTTTTCCCTCTACCATTACATATCCGGAGTCTGGCACAAGAAGACCTACAACATGTTTTATAAGAACGCTCTTGCCGCATCCGCTTTTGCCAATAATAACAAGCGTTCCGCCCCGCTCGATGGTTAATGAAGCGCCGTTAAGCACTTTGTTTTCACCGAAACTTTTATGTAAGTCTACTACTTCAATCATATTAATTTAATTGTTATCTATTTTAAAAATATAAAAATGTATGCTACGTTCATAACGGAACGAGTTCAAAGTGAAGAGTTAAAAGATGAAGGAATTCAATTTTGTTGAGAGCACAATTCTTAATTATAAACTCATTAGTTAGCTAAATGACTGAAGTTACGCACTTTTTGATTTCTTAGTGTCTTTGTGACTTGGTGGCAAAAAGAAAGTATAAAAAATGAGCCACAAAGGCACTAAGTCACCAAGTTTCACTAAGAATATTTTATAAAATTCAACTCATGCGTAATTTCAGTAAATGATAAAATTTAAATAGTATTTTCTCATCTATTATTTTGATATTTTTGATTAAATTAACATCGATAATTAGATGAATGCTAAAATGAACAAATATCAGCAGTTTGATTTAGAAGACATATTCAGTACCCGCATCAAACGCTTCCAAAAATTAATGAAATATAAAATACGGGAGATTCTTCTCGTATCAAGTTTATATGATTATTATTTGTTTGAAGAAGACGGCAGGCTGTACGAATTAATTCGTCAAGAGTATCAAGTTTTAAACTTAAGCCAGGCTCCAGAAATAACGCACGTAACATCCGGAAGTGAAGCAGTTGAACTTGCGCTAGTGGAAAATCATTTCGATCTTATTATTTCCACACTTCATATTGAAGATATGCACGCAGTTAAATTTGCGGAATTGTGCCGCGAAAAAGGTGTTCGTGCGCCTATCATTTTGCTTGCATACGATAACCGCGAGCGAAAAGAACTTGTGATGAATTATGACACATCTATATTCGATCGCATTTTTATATGGCAGGGAGATTACAGGCTGTTGATCGGAATTATAAAATATATTGAAGATAGGCTTAACATCGAAAACGACACAAAGGCGGTTGGCGTTCAGTCGGTTATTCTTGTTGAAGATAACGTAAAATATTATTCAGCTTTTCTTCCGTTAATTTATACTGAAATATTTAAGCAGTCGCAGCGGCTAATCTCCGAAGGTATAAATCTTACTCATAAATTTTTAAGAATGCGCGCGCGCCCAAAAATTCTTCTTTGCACTACATATGATGAAGCATGGGAATATTTTGAAAAGTATCAGGCATTTATTCTTGGAATTATTACCGATATAAATTTTAAGCACAAAGGCGTTAAAGATCCCGAGGCGGGCATTAAATTTGCAAAAGCCGTTAAAAATGTTCATAAAGATATTCCGATCCTTTTACAGTCAAGCAATTCCGATTTTGCTCCACGAGCTTACGAGGTTGGCGCATCATTTTTACAGAAAGGCAGCCCGCGATTGCTGCACGAACTTAGAAATTTTATGTTAAATAATTTTGGCTTTGGCGATTTTGTTTTTCTTACACCGGATGGAATTGAGGTAGGCAGAGCTAATAATTTAAAATCGCTCGAAGAAAATCTTCTGACAATTCCGGATGAAAGTATAATTTTTCACGCTGAAGGAAATCATTTTTCAAAATGGCTAAAAGCCCGCACAGAGTTCTGGCTTGCCAATAAAATCCGACCGCAGCAGGTTAGTGATTTTTCATCAGCCGGCGAATTAAGGAATGAATTAATTAATCTTTTAAGATTGTATCAAGAGTTACGCCAGCGAGGTATAATAACAGATTTTGATAGAGAATCATTTGATCCTAAAAACAGCTTTGCGCGCATAGGTTATGGTTCTCTCGGCGGTAAAGCACGCGGCTTAGGATTTATCAACACATTGATTAACAACAATAAAATCCGTTATAAATTTGAGAATGTAGAAATTTCAGTTCCTTCTGCTGTTGTAATTGCAACAGATGTTTTTGATCAGTTTCTCGAAGAAAATCATCTAGATATTTTTGCTCTTCACAGTAATGATGATGCGGAAATTACCAGACTCTTCCAGCAAGCGCCTATATTTCCCAAAGAAGTTGTAAGTAAACTAAAAGATTTTCTTGAAGTAATAAAAGAACCTCTTGCAATAAGATCTTCCAGTTTGCTCGAAGACTCTCAGTTTCAACCGTTTGCGGGAGTTTATGAAACTTATATGATCCCAAATAGGGATGCCGATATTGAAGTAAGACTTGAAGAACTTTTAATATGCGTTAAGAGTGTTTATGCTTCAACATTTTTCCGTAAAGCCAAAGATTATATGAAGGCAACAGCATACAGACTTGAAGAGGAAAAGATGGCTGTAATAATTCAACGTCTTGTTGGCGCAGAACGAAATGACAGATTCTATCCCGATTTTGCAGGAGTTGCAAAGTCGTATAATTTTTACCCTGTACCTCCGCAAAAATCTTCTGATGGAATTGCGCTGGTTGCGTTAGGACTTGGTAAAACTGTGGTTGAAGGAGGAAATACCGTCCGCTTCTGCCCGAAATATCCTAAACATCTTTTGCAATTTTTTTCAACAAAAGAAACAATTCGAAATGCACAGCAGCACTTTTACGCATTAAACTTAAAGGGACACATTGATCCGGCTGAAATAAGAACACCCGATACACTTGTCGAAAAATATGATTTAAGCAAGGCAGAGCAAGATCAAACTTTATATCATGTTGGTTCCACTTATTCTGTTGAAAACGATGCAGTCTACGATGGCGTTTCGCGTGCGGGTAAACGTGTGGTTACATTTGCGCCGATACTTAAATATAAAGCATTTCCGTTAGCCGAAATTCTTGATTTGCTTCTTGAGATGGGACAGTGGGGAATGGGCGTTCCGGTTGAAATAGAATTTGCCGTTAATATGAATGCGCCCGCCGGTAACAGAAAAGATTTTGCATTGCTTCAAATGCGTCCGTTAGTTATTAGCCACGAGATTGAAGAACTCGATGTTGACACAAAATCAAAAGAAGATTTGATTTGCTTAAGTACACAAGTGCTGGGTAACGGTGCAACCAACGGGATTTGCGATGCGGTTATCGTCGATATTCAAAATTTCGAGCGTTCAAAAAGCAGGGAAACAGCTAGCGAAATAAGTTATCTCAATAGCAAACTTCTCGAATCTCAAACTCCCTATTTGCTTATAGGCGTGGGCAGATGGGGGAGCCTTGACCACTGGCTTGGCATACCTGTTACGTGGGATCAAATTTCCGGCGCAAGTGTTATTGTTGAAGCTGGTTTCAAAGATCTTGAAGTTACGCCTTCGCAAGGAAGTCATTTTTTTCAGAATATAACTTCCTTTAGAGTAGGTTATTTTACCGTGAGTGTTTTTAATAAAGATAGCTACATCGATTGGGATTGGCTGCGGGAACAAACATCAGTAGAGGAATTGAAATACACAAAACATATAAAATTTGATCAACCGATATCAATAAAAATAAACGGACATAAAAACAAAGGCATCATAGTTAAGCCGGGCAGGTAAATTTTAAAAGCTAATATTATGACGCCTTTTTTCATTAACTAAGCTGCGGCGGTTCGATGAAAATAAATAATAAACTTAAACTTGTTGCGGCTGGCTTTTTGCTGCCGATAAGTATCCTTTTGTATCTTCTGATATACGAAAAAAATCTCTCAATCGATTTTACGAAAAGAGAACAGGAAGGCACAAAGCTATTGAGACCGATTTATGAACTTCAACACAATGTAAAGATTCATTTCCTGCTAACAGCTAAATCTTCAAACCAAACAAAACAGATTAAAGAAATTGAAAACCACATTGACAGCCTTTTTCATCTTACCTATAAAAATCTCAACCAAATTCTAAATAAAAGTGAAGTTGATTCTTTCAAAGAGTATTGGATAAAAATTAAATTCGGCAAGCAGTATCATCATGTATTGATGAATGGTTTAGATCAACTTACATTCATTACCGGCAACAGGTCGAACTTAATTCTCGATCCCGATCTTGACAGCTACTATCTTATGGATGTTGTGCTTCACCGCGCACCTAAAATTCAAAAACAGTTATTCAGTCTTATTACTGATGAAGTTGTTCGGGATAATCTTTCGGGTTTTAAAGAATCATTACATCAGAATGTTGAAGAGGTTAAAAAAAGTTTTTATGTATTTATTGAGAGCAGTGATCATAAAGAAGTAAAAAACAAATTAAAAAACATTTTCGGTTTAGCCGTAAGATCTATCGAAATAGTTGAACAAAATATTACTGACATATCCCTTAAAAATGCAGCTGAACAAAATGATGATGTAATAGCTGCGATAATAAAAAATCATCAATTCCAGATAAATGCTCTTGATCAGTTAGAAAACCTTTTGTCTTTACGAATAAAAGGATTAAAGGAGCGGATGTATATTGCTCTTAGTTCGGTGGGTTTGCTGCTAATCTTAACAGGCTTCCTCTTTTATTTCATTACAAGACACATATCTCATTCGGTTCAAATTCTTGAAGATGCAGCAACCAAAGTAATGAACGGCGAATTAAATATTTTTGTCGATATAAAAAGCAACGATGAGTTTGGAGGATTGAGTGAAAACTTTAATAGGATGATCGAACATATCGGCACGAGTATTAAAGAAAATTATGAGCGGCTTACAAAAACGGAAACGGCTTTGAATGCCGAAATTAAAAAACACACAATAGTGGAGGAGGCGCTGCACAAATCGGAGTTTTTATTTAAGCAGGTCTGGGATATTTCTTCGCAGGGAATGCGGCTTACAGATGGCGAAGGGAACATTATAGCAGCTAATGACGCATTCTGCCAAATTGTTGATCTTCCGCTTCAAATGATTAAGGGAAAACCATTCTCGAACATTTATCATCCATCAATTCGAAAAGAGATTATGGATGTTTATAAAAACGACTTTAACAATAAAAAAATTAAACCTCATTTTGAACGCGAAGCTGTTTTATGGAATGATAAATTAGTCTGCCTGGAGTTTTCAAATTCTCTTCTCACTTTATCCGATAAAAGTAATCTAACATTAAGCACGATAGAAAATATAACACTGCGTAAAAAGTTTGAAGCCGAACTTAAACAGTCGGCTGAACAGTTGAGAAATTTAACTTCACACCTCCAATCTGTCCGCGAAGAAGAAAGAAGAATGATTGCACGCGAAATTCATGACGAACTGGGGCAGGTATTAACTGTTTTAAAAATTCAAGTGTCGCTGCTTTCAAACAAACTGCGGGACGATCAAAAAGAATTAAAAAATAAAATTGAGACAGTAATTAAAGTAATAAATCAGTCCGTAGAATCAGTTCAGCGAATAACCGCAAAATTACGCCCTGGAATTCTTGATGACTTAGGCTTAATTCCTGCAATAGAATGGCAGGCAGAAGAATTCAAAAACCAAACAGGTATCAGAACTATTTGTGACCTCCCAAAAGATGAAATAAAAGTTGATGCCGAAAAAAGCACGGCACTTTTTAGAATTTTGCAGGAAGCCCTAACCAATATAGCGCGCCATGCGGAAGCATTGAATATAGAAATATCTTTAAGCATAGCTGATAGAAATTTTATCCTTCAGGTTATTGATGACGGGAAGGGCATTAGCGAAAAGGAGATCAATGATTCGCATTCATTAGGACTTCTTGGCATAAAAGAGAGAGCATTGCTCCTTAACGGCGAAGTAAAAATATCCGGCAATCCGGGCAAGGGAACTCATATTACAGTAACAGTACCAATTTCAACAACATCATCGGAAGAAAATTATGATAAGTATTCTTATAGCGGATGACCATGCAATAGTACGCGAGGGACTAAAGCAGATAGTTTCTGAAGAAACCGATATGAAAGTTCTTGGGGAAGCTGAAGATGCAGCGTCACTTTTTAAACTGCTCGAAAAAGGAGAATGGGATATAATTGTGCTCGATATAAATATGCCGGGGAAAAGCGGTATAGAAGCATTAAAAGAATTGCAAATATCTCACCCCCGTTTACCTGTTTTAATTTTAAGCATGTACGGAGAAGAGCAATACGGGCTTCGTTCGATAAAAGCAGGCGCTGCCGGCTATCTTAAAAAAGTAAGCGCACCAAACGAATTGGTTACTGCAATAAGAAAAATTGTTGGCGGTAGTAAGTATATAAGCCCTTCTCTTGGCGAAAGCCTTGCTGAAACTTTAGGTGGAAATTCGCTCCAATCACATTCCAATTTATCCGACCGCGAATTTGAAGTGTTGTGCAAAATTGCATCGGGCAAATCTGCCGAGCAAATAGCGGAAGAATTGTACATAAGTGTGCACACAGTGTATTCCTATCGTGCACGCATACTCGAAAAAATGCATATGAAAAGCAGCGTAGAACTTACGAAGTATGCCGTGCAAAATAATTTACTTTAGAAGCGAAGATGATTTATTTCACTTTAGGACTCCTCTAAAAATCCGTTATCCGTTTCCGTTAGCTAAAGGACAACGGAAACGGATTTACTAACGGAATTCGGGTATAAGCTGCCAAACCGGATTTTCGAAGAGCGCCAATTAAAGTTTTTAGAGATGCACTAAAGTAATTTAATTGTCAGATAATGGTAATATGGTTGTCATACGATAGTCATCAGCGTTTTATTATTGTTAAACTGTTTTATTGCTGAATTGTTTTATTGCTCAATTGCTGTAAACAGTTCTTGCATTACGGCATTAAACAGGCATATGCCGGACAATTTACCGGGGACGGAATCTCCTTCCATCCCCGGCGACAACAAAATTTTATTTAATCAGCGTCATCTTCTTAGATGCTTTAAAACTGCCGCTGTTTATTTCGTAAATATACAAACCGCTGGCAAGACTGCTCGCATCGAATGTAACCTCGTAACGACCTTTTGTTTTGAAATCGTTTACGAGTGTTTTTACTTCTCTGCCGAGAACGTCATAAACCTTCAATGTAACCATTCCGTCTTCCGGTATCTGGTAACGGATTGTAGTTGATGGATTGAATGGGTTGGGAAAATTCCGGGAAACTTCATAAGAATTAACAACAGACTCTACTGTTTGTGATGTTTTAATAAATCTTTTTTCAGAAAGTAAATTTTCTACCATTTGCAATTTCATTAAAAATTCATCTTCAGTTAAATTTAATTGCCTTAGCTCGCTTAATATTATCGATGCGGAATCAATATCATTTTTAACATTAGCATAAGCAAATAATTTTGCAAATCGTGCATTAATTCCATCATAAGAGTTTGAGACACTTATTGCATTATTGTAATTCGAAATCGCACTATAAAATAGATTATCATGTAATTCTAAATCAGCAACTATTTTCTTAAGCTTTGCTTTATGAATATTGTTACCGTTAGAAATACTTTTAAAGTAGCCTTTCAATTCTTTCCGGTCATATCGATTTTTTATATCTAATAGTTTAGCTACAGCAAAATCAACATACATATCATCACGAATTAACTTCTTATAAAAATTAATTGCTTGATTTATTTTACCCTGTCTTTCTAAAAGAATCCCTTCAAAGATTGATAAGGTATCGGTCTTTAACGGGCTTTGGTTTTCTAAACTAATAACCGAAGCTGATAATTTTTTACTCTTTTGATCCCAGGGATTTTCAGGAAGAAATTCTTCCACTTCTAAAAAGGATGTACCATCTGCATATAATTGAGGATTTAAACCCCAATAATCGTAGTAACCAACTAACCAACTGTGTTGATAACAATATGCATCATAGGTTTGATTTCCATAAAAGCTATTAAAAGCTGCTGTTTGGTCATCCCAGCCGGCTATTGTACTGCTTCCCCATGCAGTTGTAATACCGTACCGATTATTCATAAATCTATTATTTGGATACGGTGAATAACCATCAGCCAGCATCGTTTCAGTATAACAACCACCGCCCAGGTATGCTCCGTACAAAAATCCATTTACATCATTTCCTATTATACGTGCATTTGTATTATTGCCGAAATAAATGCCCTGGTAACTATACATGTTCGTAAACTTATATATTTTATTTCCCTGTATTATTGGACTTAACCCGGAAGCATCACCATAAATTCCATTTTGTACCGGGTCTTCAATATAATTATTAATTATTATAGGTTGAGAATTATAGATGTAAATTCCCTGTGTGCTGTTTTTTATATGATTATTATCTAACATGATATCTGCGCCGTTCCTCATTTTCAATCCGGCAGAATTTATTATTTCGCAGTTTGTTAAATACGAACCGGAACTGAACTGATTAGTAAAATCGATATAACCCCAACGATCGTTTGTAAGCCCGGCAAGTGCAAATTTATTTTTATTTGCGTAAAGTGTTCCATCTACTGTCAAGTTTACACCCGTATTAAAAAATAAATTTGTACCCGGTGAAAGATTTAATGTAAAATCAGATTCAACGGTTAATGGAGCATCAATTACATAATTTCCATTCCAGGTTGTGTTCGAAGCGATATTACCTGAACGATGTTTGTAGATTGAGGGGACTAATGATGGATCACCAAGATAAATAAGTGAGTTATAGAAATAAGCGAACCCTGAATATCTACTAACGAGTTCATCTTTTATTGTTTTAAAAATCTCACTATATGTGAGTAATTCAT
>MNYQ01000129.1 GCA_001873185.1 Ignavibacteria bacterium CG2_30_36_16
GCTTGGTGCTGGTTTTTGAGTTTAGGCTGAGAGGACAAGAATTATTTTTCTTTTGGAATTGTCGTCATACAAACTTAACTAAGGTGTAAAATAAATGTTGATTAAAAAATTTGAAGAAATAGAAGCATGGAAAGAGGCTCGAAAACTTGTAAAGGAAATTTACGTCCTGACGGAGGAGAGTAAATTAAAAAATGATTTTGGATTAAAGGATCAATTGCAGAGGGCGGCTGTTTCTATAATGTCGAATATTGCAGAAGGATTCGACAGCAGAAGTAATAAAAGTTTTATTGTTTTTTTAAGGTATTCATACCGTTCTGGTTCTGAAATACAATCCCTTCTTTATGTACTACTTGATCTGCAAATAATCAATATTGAAAAACAAAACGATCTTTATAACAAAATAGAAAAAATTAAAAAGTTAATCGGCGGTTTCATCAAAAGTATTAAATAATTATAGCCGCCACAGATACTCCCAAATATTTATTCATGTCAACTAAAGTACCGTAAAACTCCGTAACACGAATTCTCCCGTACGATAATACTCCTGCACTCCCGCACCAAAACACTCCAACACCCCAGCACCAAAACACCCCAACACCCCCGCACCAAAACACTTCAACACCCCTGCACCCCTACACCCCTACCCCCCCGCACAGAAATTCACTTAACTACTAATAATTATTTTTCTTATTTTTACAAATCTTAAATCAAACATCAAGAAGAAACAGAAAATGAAAGTACCATTATTAGATTTAAAACCTCAATATCGATCACTAAAAAAGGAATTAGATGAAGCGCTAATTAAAGTAGCCGAATCACAATATTTTATTTTGGGTCCCGAAGTTGACGAAATGGAAAAAGAATTTGCACAGTTCCTCGGAGCAAAATATGCACTTGGTGTTTCATCGGGAACCGATGCTCTTCTTCTTTCGTTAATGGCTCTTGGAATTGGTGAAGGCGATGAAGTAATTGTTCCGACGTATTCATTCTTTGCAACCGCCGGTGTTGTTGCAAGGTTAAATGCAAAGCCTGTCCTTGCCGATTGCGAACCCGTAACAATGAATATCGATCCGAACGATATTGAACACAGAATCACAAAAAAAACCAAAGCAATTATTCCGGTTCATCTATACGGACAATCTGCCGATATGGACGCAATAATGAAAATTGCGCGCAAACATAATCTTTATGTTATTGAAGACGGTGCACAGGCTATAAGCGCACAATACAAAGATGGGCGTGCAGTGGGTACCATCGGTGATTTCGGATGTTATTCCTTTTTCCCAAGTAAAAATCTCGGCTGCTTTGGTGATGGAGGACTTATTGTTACTAACAACGACAAGATTGAGCATATAGCACGCATAATGCGTGTACATGGCGGTGAACCCAAATATTATCATCATGTAATCGGCGGTAATTTTAGGATTGATGCATTGCAGGCGGCGGTGCTAAGAGTTAAACTTCCTCATCTAAATAGCTGGTCGCAGAAAAGAAGAGAAAACGCTGCTGTTTATAAAAATGCATTTATAGCGCATGGGCTGGCTGAAGAAACAGGCAAAGTTAAATTCGACAGCAAGAACAAAGTGCTGCTTCCTAAAGCAGTATTTGAAAACAGCGGACATACTAATCATCATATTTATAATCAGTACATCATCAGGGTTGAAAAACGTGATGAGCTGCGTGCATTTCTAGCAAAGAACGAAATTGCTTCCGAAATATATTATCCCGTGCCTTTTCATCTTCAAAAATGTTTTGATTATCTTGGTTATAAAAAAGGCGATTTCCCGAACGCTGAGTTTGCCGCGGATAAATCATTAGCGCTGCCTATATTTCCTGAACTTACAGACGAACAGATTGAGTTTGTTGTTGAGAAAATAGCAGAGTTTGTGAAAAAGTAACTAACGCATGATTGCATAATGAGGCGCGGGTGGATGATGAGACGTGAGAGAATTTGTTTTTAAACGAATCATTTTGAAATGTGCAAATGAAATTACAAAAGGAAGAATATTTAGACCGACATAAAAATATTAATCGCGGATTTAGAAAATTAGAAATATGGAAAGAAGCAGTTCATCTGTACAAATATGAAAAGGAACTTTTAATAAATATTTCTAATTATAAAATTAAAAACCAGATTGAAGATTCAATATTCTCTGTATCGTCAAATATTGCAGAAGGCTACAGCCGTAGATCGATTAAAGAAAATATACAATTTATCAATATTGCAATGGCATCTTTGGGTGAAAATTATTCTCAAGTATTTACTTTATTTAATTCGGATGATATATGCGAAGAGGCTTTCTATAAATTCGATTCTCTACACTATTCCTTAGAAAATAAAATGATTGCATTTATTCGATCAATAATTGAAAAATTAAATAAAGAAGAACCCTGGGCGAATGACTTTATAATTAAAGAAAATTTAGAAATATATTTTTAACATGCATTCATTCAAGCATGCACCCATGCATTAATTAATAATTAAAATTTTAACATGAACAAGCTAAATTACAATGATCAATAAAACTTCAAGACTTTACCTGGCAGGTCACAAAGGCATGGTTGGCTCGGCGATATACCGTAATTTAATTGCAAACGGTTATACAAATCTTATTGTAAAAAATTTAGAAGAACTTGATTTAATACGTCAAGCAGATGTAGAGGATTTTTTTGCAGAAGAAAAACCGGCAGCCGTTATTGTGGCGGCTGCGAAAGTAGGCGGAATACTTGCCAACAGCACCTACCGCGCTGAGTTTATTTATGAAAATATTATGATTCAAAATAATATTATTCATTCGGCTTATAAAAATGGCGCGGCAAAGTTGGTCTTTCTCGGCAGTTCTTGTATTTATCCCAAACTTGCGCCTCAGCCGTTAAAGGAAGAATACCTTTTATCCGGTTACCTTGAGCCGACAAACGAACCGTATGCAATCGCAAAAATAGCCGGCATAAAAATGTGTGAAAATTATTACAGGCAATACGGCTGCAATTATATTTCTGCTATGCCCACAAATTTATTCGGACCCTATGATAATTTTAATCTTGAAACTTCGCATGTTCTCCCTGCTCTTATTAGAAAATTTCACGAAGCAAAAACCAACAGGAACGGATCTGTAGAGCTGTGGGGGACGGGAACTCCTAAAAGAGAGTTCTTATACGTTGAAGATTTAGCGGACGGAATTAGATTCCTTTTGGAAAACGTTGACGCAAAAGATTTGTACGACAATGGTATCTCACAAATTAACATTGGCACCGGCGAGGATTTAACGATTAAGGAACTCGCGGATGTTATTGCGGATGTAGTTGGATATAAAGGAAGTATAACATACGACACTACAAAACCGGACGGCACTCCGCGTAAACTATTAGATGTTTCCCGCATTCATCAATTAGGATGGCATCATAAGACATCTTTGAGAGAAGGAATTGAAAAAGCATACAAGTGGTTTGTGGAGCGGTAGAAAATAAAAATTAAAAATTAAAAATTAAAAATTATAAATTAAAAAAGGCAAGTTGAAAAGATTATGGATGTAGATCTCGCGGAAAGGTTACTGCGGTTTGCTGTAAACACAATCAAATTTTTAAAAATTTTATCCAATTCTCCAGAGTATTCAATAATAAAATATCAATTAACAAAGTCTGCTTCTTCCGCAGGTGCAAATTATGAAGAAGCTCAGGCAGCTTCAAGCCGTGCTGATTTTAAGAATACAATATTAATCTCATTGAGAGAAATGAGAGAGTCCAATTATTGGTATAAAATTATTAACGAATTAGATACAGGGCAGAACGAAAGACTATTATCACTGCTTGATGAATCGGAACAGCTAAAGAAAATACTTGGTTCAATTTGCAGTAAATTGCAAAAGTAATATAACGCTACTTTCTGGTTTTTAATTTTTAATTTTTACTTTATAATTTTTGTGGCATCGTAGAATTTTAAATTTGAATTAATTAGAGGAATAAAATGTCAAAGTCAGCGCTAATCACCGGGATAACCGGACAGGACGGAAGTTATTTAACAGAAATACTTCTTGAAAAAGGTTATGAAGTTCATGGAATAATACGCCGCAGCAGTTCATTTAACACACAGCGTATCGATCACCTTTATCAAAACAAGCAGTTGCTCGATCACCGATTGTTTTTACATTACGGCGATGTGGTTGACACAAGTAATTTAAATCGTCTTCTCGAAAAAATTCAACCTGACGAAATTTATAATCTCGCGGCTCAAAGTCATGTTAAAGTTTCTTTTGAACTACCGGATTACACAGCGCAGGTTGACGCCCTTGGAACGCTGAGATTTTTAGACGCTATCAGAGAAACCGGACTGAAAAAAGTTAAGTTTTATCAAGCATCAACAAGCGAACTTTATGGTAAAGTGCAGGAAGTGCCGCAGACTGAAAAAACCCCTTTTTATCCGCGTTCCCCTTACGGCGTGGCTAAACTTTACGGCTACTGGATAATTGTAAATTATCGTGAGGCATATAATCTTTTTGCATGTAATGGAATTTTATTTAATCACGAATCTCCCCGAAGAGGCGAAACTTTTGTAACAAGAAAAATTACACGCGCCGCCGCAAGAATATCGGCAGGATTACAGGGAACGCTTTCACTTGGAAATCTTCACTCCAAACGTGACTGGGGTTTTGCTCCCGAATATTGCGAAGGAATGTGGCGGATACTTCAACAGGATAAAGCAGAAGATTTTGTACTTGCCACAGGAGAAACGCATACTGTTAAGGAATTTGTTGAGTTAACATTTAAAGAAATTGGAATCGAGATTGAGTGGAAAGGCAAAGGCGTTGAAGAAAAAGGGGTAATCAGCGGAATCAATTTCAATAAAGGTAAACAACTTCTCGAAAAAGATGATAAAGAATACCGTTTCGGTTTTAGCGACAAATTAAAATTAGGCGATGTTGTTGTGGTTGTTAATCCCGACTATTATCGTCCGACAGAGGTTGATTTGCTAATCGGCGATCCCACAAAAGCAGAAAAAATTCTTGGTTGGAAAGCGCAAACCAGGTTTGAAGATTTAGTGCATGTAATGATAAAAGCAGATCTGGATAAAGTGCTGCGCAAAGGGTATTAGAGAAGTGAGGGTGTGAGCGAACAATGATTTTTTAATCTCTCTCTCACTCTTACTGCCTGCTCTATTTTTAATTGAGAATTAAAATAGGTATGCGACGCAATTAAAAAAACGCTCTCGCTACTTTCGCCCTCTCCGATACAACAAGTATCCTGCGATAATCAAAAGCAAAACAACTGCAACAACTAAATATCCATTAACCTCACTGTTGTCTTCAAACTTTAAAGGGGAAGTATTTCCGGCAAGAACAAAAGCGCCCCAGAAGTAAGGATTGGGCGACTGTTGTTTTATAAAATCCAATTTGGTTAGGCGAAGAGCTTCCGATTTATTTAATCCGCTGCTGAGGTGTTTATAAAACAATGACATAAACTTTGAAGTATATTTATCATTTACTTCCCACAACGAAACGACTATACTTTTTGAACCTGCTTCAAAAAACGCTTTAGTCATTCCGACTATTCCCTCCGATTCGCTTACAGTTCCTAATCCGGAATTACACGAACTTAATACAACCATATCGCTGTTTAATTTTAGTCTAACTATTTCGTTTGATTCAAGAAATCCGTCGTTTTCGGAGTCGTAATAATTTGAGAAAAATATTACAGGCTGCCGCTTGTATAGAAACGAGTGTGTTGATAGATGAATAATGCCGCTTGATTCTGCATTATTTTTAAATGCGGTTTCCGTAGCATCACGCCGAATTAAAACTTTATCAGCATTAATAATTTTGCTGATCGCATCCACTTCTTCGCCGGAATATTTTAGCGGAAGCAGTGAAACGTTTCGCGGAATTCCCGAACCTTCTTCAAGCAATCCTCTTCTTTCCGAAAATCCCTCTATCTCCGCATTAATATCCGGATCGCCGACAATCAAAACATTCCCATTATTTTTAAATTTGTTTTTCTTCTGCTCCACGTACGATGCAGCCGAAGGAGTGTATGATATCTTATAATCATTTATTAAATAAGAATTATTGCTATAACTATATGCGCTTTTCTTTTCATCAAAAGAAGTAACGAGAAATTCAAAAGGGAAAGAAACAATCTCAATAGACGGCGCTATTATTACGTTCGATTTCTTGTTGATTTCGTTAAATACATCAGCGAAAAACTTATTATAAAATATGAACGAACTTTTACTGTTAAACGCAAACAGATCCTGATTAAAAAAAGTTTTCGAATCAACCTGCGCGTCGAAATAAGGCGAGATTTCGGCGATATGTTTTTTAACAGCTTCTTTCCCTTCTGCTGTTATATAATGTTTGAAGTTGTTTTTATTAATCTTAAACAAGTAAGTATTTTGAGCTGTTGAAAAAACAGAAATATACTCTTCGCCAGAGCCAAGCTCTTTCTGAAAACTTTCAAGAGAAAAAGCCGTTGAAAGATTTAAATATTTCTTTGCCGACGGATATTTGTTTAGAATTTCCTTCTTGAAAGAGTTGTACTCAATTTTAACCGCTTCATTATCCCCCCCTTCCGAATGTACTCTCCACTCAAATTCATAAAGGCTATCGAGAAGCGGTTTATTATTTATTATCGCTTGAAGTTTTATGTTGTTCAAATTTTGTATCAAATTACGAGAGCGGGATTTTTCTATAAGTTCAAAAGCTGCTTTATACTTGTTCTGATCAAGCAGCAAAGAAGCAAGGGCGGTATAGATTTGGTAACGTGAAGATAAATAAAAGATCTGAACTTCCTGTTCTTCAAATAAAGGGCGGGACACGTCATCAATTAAATTTACCGCAGAACGATAAAACGATTCGGCTGCGTAGTTAAAACCATTCTTTTCAAACAACTTGCCGAGCAAATAATATCCCTCAATCATCAAATTGAAATTGTTAATGTTTTTTGCCTGGTACACAGCTTCCTTATAACTAAATTGTGCAGCGTCAAAATTATTTTGATGTTCGGCTATTTGTCCTCTTAAAAGTTTATGTTCAGCTTTAAGGAGTTTTAGTTGGTTTTTGTCGGCGAGCTTTTCCGCAATCGAAAGAAAATTTTGTGCTTCGCTCAAACTATTTTTAGAAAGATAAAGAAAAGCAATATCGCATGAACTGACAGCTTCTGTATAAACATCATTGCACTGTTTCGCTGTTTCAATTGCTTTTAGAAGAAAACGTTCGCTTAGATTTAAACTGTCGAGATTGTAATATGTTAATCCAATTTTATGAAAAGCGTCAGCTTTCAGATAAGGATTTCCTATGCTGTTGGCATGCTTTGCAGCGTAAGCAAAATATTTTAGCGCATTACCAAAGCGGTCTAAATTAAAATTAAGCACTCCAAGACCGGTGCCAATTTCTGAGGACAAATCAATTTCTTTAATTTCAGAAGAAAGATTTTGTGCGTCTTTATAATATTTTAAAGCTTTTGCATAGTTGGCAAGATTGCTGTAAGTATCCGCCATGCCGATTAAGTTAAGCACTTTTGCCCGTTTGTTTTCTCCCGCCGAAGCAATACCTTCCCCAAAATATTCCATTGCCGATTGGTAGTCGAACATATTCAAATAAATTTTCCCAAGATTATTTGCAACCAGCGAAATCCTTAATCGATTACTAACCAGTTTATACAATTCAAAACTTTTTAAGTACATTTTTTTAGCATCGACTAATTCATTAGTGAAAGTATAAGAGACGCCAAGTTCTGAATGAGAATGAGCTTCGGTTTCTAAATCGTTAATACCGGCTGCAATTTTTAATGCCTCATTAAATTTACTTCTCGCCCCATCAACATCACCCTTAACATCTTCTAAAATTCCTATGCTAATAAGCGCTTTTGCATTGAAGAGGTTAAAATGATTTTTAACCGAAAGGATTAATGCTTTTGTATATTCGCTTTCAGCTTCTTTATGCTTTCCCGACAAATAATAAAGCGCTCCCTTTGCAAGTAAATATTTAGCGGTAAAAAAATCATCCTTGCCAAAAAATCCTGCTGAGTCGATATAACTCAATGCAAGCGGGTAATTGCCCAAACTTCTGTATGCATTAGATAATTGAAAAAATATGTGCGGGTTATTTTCATCTCTTTGAGCAGCTTTAATTAAATAATCAACCGCATTTTTATACTCGCTTTTGGCAATATGAATAAGTCCGAGAAGCCAATTAATACGAATATTCTTTAACCGCTCATCTTCTTTAATTGCTATTTCGAGCCTTGCTATTTGGCTTGTGGCTGAAGCAGCAAAGACTAACTCTTCATAATAAGGAGAATACTTAGGCTGCTGTTTCAGTCTGTTAAACAGTGTGTCGAACATGGCTGGGAAAAGTTTCATCTTCTTCATAACGATAGTTCTTAAAAACGAAGAACTAGAAGACTCGGGGAGGCTGTTAATGATTTTTAATTCATCTTCCGGAGGAGTTAGAGAGTTAATAATATACTGATGATAAAAATATAGTCTGTCGATTGACCAACCGCTGCTTTTTACGGACGCAAAAACGGAATCAATGTTTTTATTTACAAATGTTTGTTCCGGTAATTTATCTTTAACGTACTTCTGAGAAACGATGGGTTGAAGTAAAGCTAATATTGATGATAATACTATGACAATGAATTTTTGAGCAATCATAGGACACGGTTTAATCCAATCCGTTCAAAATATTTTTTGCTTCTTCCATTTTCCCCCCTTTGTTTTCAATTACTAAAGATAAATATTTCTTTGCTTCTCCCAACTTGCCGAGCATAAGAAGCGCTTTTGCCGAGTAAAAATATGCGTCGAAGTTAACATTATTAAACTTGCCAGAATTGTTTAGCTCAATTGTTTTTCTAAAATGCTCCAAACCGGATGCTGCTTTGTCTTTATCGAAAGAAGTAAACAAACCGATAAAGGAATCCTCTGCTGTTTCGAGATATGTAAGACCCAATACATAATGTGTGTAAAAAATTGTTTCATCTTCAGGATTATTTTTTATATCATCGTTTAATTTGGAAATAGCAGTAGTATAGTTCTCTTCTTCTATTGCTTTTAGGCTTTCCTGAAATTCATCCGTTGCACGACCGCGAGTTACAACACCCCCGTCACTTTCATTAATTGAAGCATATCTATAATAATTAGGTCGTAAAAAATCATCGAGCAGATAAATTGTAGCCGCCGAAAATAGTACCACAATTAAAGAGACAAAAGCGTACCGGGAAATAAATCCTTTTTTAACAAAAGGCGGCATCACATTAATGTGAGTCTTCTGAGTTTGAGTTTTGTTTTGTTCAATTCCTGCGGAAATATAATTGTCTACCTCAGAATATTCAATGTTAATGAGTTTAAATTCTTCTTCGCATTTACTGCAAGAGCGAAGGTGTTCTTCAATAAACGGCACCTTCTTTAGTATGTTTTTGTTCTCCGGTTCAATATTATTTTTAATTAAAACAAGATCGGTTATTTCTTCTGTAGAAAGATGAGACGTAGATTTTGTTACCGTTCTTGCAGCAGAGTACGCATCGAATAGCTTTTTATTTTCCTGATCTTTTAATAGAGAATCGAGAAGATGTTTTTCATCTTCTGAAAGATTTCCCTTTTCTAATAACTCAAATAATTTTTCACTTGTGTTCATTTTTTTAATTGTTTAATCAACAAAATAGTGTTACGCGACACAAAATAGGGACATTGTTACAGCCTGCTCTTTAACTCTTCAATAGTCCGATAAAACATTTTTTTTACCGCATCTTCTGACTTGCCAAGGTTCTCCGCTATTTCACAGAATTTAAGATCTTCCCAAAATCTCATCTTCAATATATTTTGTTTGTCTTCGCTAAATGTGTTTAGAATATTTACAATCTTATCAACATCAACTTTATCTCCCAGGATAGGTTTAGTTTGCTCAATATTGCTTGCTTCCTTCAATTCAAAAGTGCGCTGTTCTTTACTTTTTTTGTAAAAATTTATAAAGTTTAAAAACAATACACGTCTTAGCCAGAACTCAATGTTTTCAACTTTATGGTATTGTTCAGCAAAACTTAGATAAACATTATTAGTTAAATCATCAACATCTTCCCGGTTAATCAGTCTGCCTTGCCGCAGCTTTGATAAAAAGTAAGTGTACGAAATGTTCCTTACGTAGCCTGAAAGCGATTCAAAAGAACCGGCATCCCCTTCTTTAGCAGAAGTAAAAAGATCGGTTAGTTCTTTTTGTGTAAAATTTATGTAATTTAGATTATGATAGTTCAATTCAAAGAGTCACTTTTAACTATTATTTCTTACTATACAGTATAATTAATCTAAAACATTTAAACAATATGAAGTTATTATCTTCTGTAATATTTTTAATAGTATTTAATGTCTTTTCTTATGCCCAGCCTCACCTTGATGTTGAACCGGAAACGATAGAATTTGAGGATGAATTTTATCGTTTTGAAAAAGTTTATTTGATTAACAATGGGAATCAGCAACTCCGGATAGACAGCATTTCTTATAAATACAACAGCTATTTTATAAGATTTAACAGCAACATCAATTATCCGTTTTTTATTGCTCCAAACGATACGGTGTCAATGGATTGCATATTATCAAACTATTTTACTATTACAAATTCAGATACTGCTGATACAATGTTTATTTATAATAACGGCGATGAATTAATTGAAGAAGTTAAAATTAAGGTGGACTTTTTTGAGGAAGATTACCGCGAGGCTCAAGTTTCAGGGCAGGTAACAAGCAGCGGAATTCCTCTTGGGAGATCGCGGGTTCATTTTCTTTATGATGGCAATTTTATTTTAAACTCTATTTATACAGATGCAAATGGTTTTTTCTCTATACTTCTCCCCGCAGGGTTTTATACTGTAGCCGCTGAACATGACAACTATTATGTTGTTTTCTATAACGGACAATTCGATCCCTTAAATGCTTCTCTTCTTCAATTTATAGGAGATTCAACCTACACAATAAATTTCGATTTAAACCCGATTGAAAACACAGGGAATTCAATTATGGGAACTCTGAACGATTCTATTTCGATGGCGCCTCTTCGTAAGGGATTGGTGGTTATTCGAAAAGGAACACACACCCCAGCAAAACCATCCGCCGGCGAAATACTATTAAATAGTGAGGACGTTTACACGGCAGTAGTAAATTATAATGGCGAATATAAAATCGATGGAATTTTAACGCCTGATTATTATTTTGTTCAAGCTTTCTCACAGTTTTTTGTTCCGGCATACTATAGCTACAACAACATATTCCCTGCATTCTGGCAGACGGCGGATTCTGTGTTAATTAGCGGAAGTATCAGCAATAAAAACTTTTCGCTAAAACGGGATTCTTCTACAGGCGGTGGAATAGTCAGCGGTTCAATTAGTTTAGGCGCTTTTGATGAAAATCCAGGTGGTGTTGTTATTTATGCGCAATCATTAAATTATAGTGGGCAGCTTTTTAATTTTGCTTTTCCATACGGAAGCGGCAGCTACAGCGTTAATAATCTTCCCTACGGAAATTACAAAGTTGTGGCGCAGAAAATTGGTTTAAATGATGTAGTAAGTCAGGCGTTAACAATTGATACGCTTACTCCGGCAGTTACAAACATTGCATTAATATTTCAACCGTTAAGTGTAAACGAAAAACAAGCATTGCCTGTTGATTTTATACTAAACCAAAATTATCCCAATCCTTTCAATCCGAGCACAGTAATCAGTTGGCAATTATCGACGAGCAGTCAAGTTTCACTTAAAGTTTATGATATACTTGGACGGGAAACCGCAACTCTGGTGGATAAGCTTCTAAGCGCAGGCAATTATGAAATAACACTTAATGCAGGTAGTTTAAGTTCGGGAACTTACTTTGTTAAATTAACAGCGGCAGGTAAACACGCGGTAAAGAAGATTATACTGATGAAGTGATTTTTAGCTGATGTATTTCTGAATTACTGATGCGCCTGAAATAATTTTGTGTAAATTCCCAAATATGTTTTCCCGTTCCCACAATGCTGTGCCGTAGCATTCAGCGGAGCGGTACAGGCAAACGAGTATACATTTTTTCACAATTGCATCCGTTAGCTAACTGACGGTAAACCGAAAAACTACAAAAAAAGCCCGCCGAAACGGGCTATCATTAAACTTTACGGAAGAATTTCATCGTTTATATTTTCAACAGGCAATTTTTTCTTTGCATTTTCAGAATCATTCGTTTCTTCGGAATCCGCATCTTTTGCTTTAGGCGCAATTTCTTTTTTTTCAACTTCCCATGAAGAGAGAATCTCATCTTCGGGATAAATACAAATTAATTTTCTTCCAATAAACTTTTCAATTGCCGGTATCTGGAAAGAATCATCTTCACTTGCAAAACTTATTGAAATGCCCGTATTACCGGCTCTGCCTGTTCTGCCTATGCGGTGTACATAATCTTCGGCGTCTTCGGGCAAAGTAAAATTAATAACGTGGCTTACGCCATCTATGTGCAGCCCGCGGCTCGCAACATCTGTTGCAACAAGAACCCGGATTTTACCTTCTTTAAATTCATCAAGAGTTCGTAAGCGCTGACGCTGGTCAACATCGCCGCTTAATAATTTGCAGCTTATACCATCGCGGCTTAGGTTTTTCTCAAGCAGTTTAGTTTCATCACGGCGGTTTGCAAAAATAATTACGCGCTGCAAAGCTTCCTTTTCTAGAATGGTGTGAAGCAGTTTATATTTTTCGCGGGAAGAAACAAGAAATACTTTCTGTTCGACTGATTCAACAGCAATATGTTCGGGGTCTATTTCTACACCAAAACTGTCTTTCGTCCAGCTTGATGCTAACCGCACAACATTTTCACTTAAAGTTGCGCTCAATAAAAGTGTTTGCCTTTGCTCTTTAGGCGGTGTGCTTCGAACAATCTTTTTAACATCAGGAATAAAACCCATATCAAGCATTCTGTCCGCTTCATCAATTACAAGGATTTCTACTTTATTAAGTTTTATATCCCCTTTGCTTTTGAAATCGAGCAGACGTCCGGGAGTTGCAACGAGTATATCAACTCTATCTTTGGATAATTTGCTTTTTTGTTTTCTATAATCCATTCCGCCAAAAACGGCAATTGTGCGCAGATCGGTATATTTTGAGAGCAGAAGTGAGTCTGTTTCAATTTGAATTACAAGTTCGCGGGTTGGAGCTATAATCAATGCTCTCGGAACGCCGGGCTGCGGATCTTCTGAAGGAGGATTGTTTACAAGGTGAGTAATAGCAGTAATTAAAAATGCGGCAGTTTTGCCTGTGCCGGTTTGAGCTTTGCCGGTTGCATCTTTTCCCTCAAGAGCCTTTTCAAGTATTTGCGCCTGAATTGGAGTGCAGTACTTAAAATTCAAATCGGCAATTGCATGCATTAACTCGAGAGGAATTTTTAAATCGTGAAATCTTTTTTTACCCTCTTCCGGTTCAACCCAAAACCGCGAAATATCCCACGGCGTGGTTTCTTCCTGCGGCTTGTGATCAATACGGGGACGAGGTTTTCTCTCGGTCCGCGGTTGATTGACTTGTTCGGTTCTTCTGCGTGGTTTGCTGCTGTAAGGTTTTGGTGCTTGAGTTTCGGACGAATCTTCTCTGCTTCGCCGCGGTCGATCTTGTGATGATTTTGGCTGCCGCCTCTTTTCATCTGACGAAAGGCTGTCAGGCCCCCTTTCGCCGGACGGTTTGTTTTCATATTTTTTGTTTTTGGGCGGGCGCGGTTTGCTGCTGTAAGGTTTTCCGGTCGAATCTTTTTTTCGGGTTTTTTCCATCAGCTCGGATTTGCGTTTTTCCCAGGATTTTTTGCCGTCCTTCTGTTTTTTTTCTTCCGGTTTAGCACCGGTTAATTTGTCTATCTGTTTTTTAACTTTTGATAATAATCTTTTTAACAATTTAATGTTCCACAATTACATTTATAAATAACGAGGCAAAATATAACAAAAATAGAACAGAGATAGAGTGACTAATATTTGACAATTATTTTTTACAATTCTTTGATGAATCTGCTTACAGAAGGTATTTCCATTCATCGTACACTTAAAAATGTGGACGGGTTAAAAATCTTTTTCGATTAGCTAATAACTATCCACAAAAGTTTACGTCCCAAAAACAATTAAGCAAAGTTCCACTTTGGTCAACCAATCCTAAAATAAAAATTCGGTTTAAAAGTGTGTCAACACTTTATAAAGAAACTGTCTTCATAATAGAGTTGATCATAACGGTAAGTTCTTTATCAATCTCTACTCCGCGATTTCGTCCGTACCATAAGTGAAGGTTTTCATACATTTCTTTTTTCTCTACACCCTTAGACTTTAACTGTTTAATTAGCTCAACTGCAGGCTGCGGGCGGGGACCCCATTTAAATAGTTCGTTCCCTTCAGTATCAAAAGCAACAAGCACCGGAATGCTGCGGGTGCCGTTTGTTAAGTATAAATCTATTATATCAAGATTCTTGTCGCGGTTCAAGATGATTAAGTCAATTTTTTCATTTAGCAAAGCGGCTTTGGCAATCACAGGAAGAACCTGTGCGCTGTCTCCGCACCAATTTTCGGTAATTACCATCCATGTCTGTTTATCTGTTACGCCCGCCATTGCGTCTTTTAAATCTTCAGATGGGACAAAACTTTTATCAATTCTTGTGCTCCTTTGAAGATTCAATTTAATGTACTCGAATAATTCTTTTTCAACAACACTTAGCTGTACAGAATTTGTACTATTAATGTATTCAACAGTTTCGGTTGTGTACTGAGAATAGGATTTTCCGTTCGATAGGATTTTTTCTTTGAAGTCATTAACTGACATTATTTCTCCTGATGTGTGAGTTAAAAATATTTTGTGTTCGTGCGTTTGATGTGTCC
>MNYQ01000030.1 GCA_001873185.1 Ignavibacteria bacterium CG2_30_36_16
CAAAATCTAATTTCAGTATTTCGTTTGGCTTAAGCATCTGTTTTTTCTCTTAATGGTCTTTCCAATCCTGTTTTATACGTGTTTTTACTCGTTAATATTTAACTTCATACCTCCACCATTTCCAAAACCGTTGAATGTTTTAGAGAATTGAACCGGTCACAATTTGTGACCAGTTCATCTTTTTCTGATTTAGTAAGAATAAACATAAAGTCAGTTGGGAACCTCTCGCTATTGCGTTTTACTGCCTGGTTAAGGACTTTTGTAGATACTCCATACAACTCCGCAAGATCGCGGTCAAGCATTACTCTTTGTCCACGGAGTAAGAGTATCCTGTTTTCAATTCGTTCTGTGGGTACTATTTCGTTTATGCTCATCTTTCTGTTTTTTCTTTCTCATCGAACTATTAACTTCTCACTTCCATTATTTACCAACATAGTTAACTCCCTTCTCTTCTACTTGATGTTCCAAATTGGAACTTCAAGTTTGCAAACTCTTGCTTCGTTGTTTGGGTCACAAAATCTAATCCAAACCTCCGACGTTTTCAAAACCTTGGAGGTTTTTCTAAAAAAGCATTATTGAGAATAAGCGCCAATTATTGCCTTTAAAACTTTGTTCACTCTTTCCGGTGTCTTTAATACTTTAACAATATCATTATCAATAGGAAAGAGAACTTGTTCGCCTCGCAAATTTTTTGCGTAAGGATTTTTCTTTGCTTTGGAATAATCGAAATGATATTCCTCTTTAAGGTCGTTTATTTGTCCCGGTTTTTCTTTAACTGTTTTCTTCATAGTCTTGCTTTTCTTTTTTAGTTGCTTTTCGTGCGCTTATAATTCTAATATGTTGGTCTCTTTCTGTAAAAGAAACAATGATAACTTTATTCTTGCTGGTATGCCCGATTATCAATGCTCGTTGCTCTGCTCTTGTGTGTTCAACATCATCAAAAACAAATGCAAGCGGATCTGCAAAAACAGTCGCTGCTTCTTCAAAACTTAAATTATGCTTAACCAAATTTAGTTTTGCTTTATTTTTATCCCAAATAAAATTAATCATTTTTAGTGTGGGTAATAATTTAGAATAATTTTATTTCTCATAAACTAACCGCATCTTTCAAAATATTTTCTTTTATTCTTCCCTTAATAGCTTTTATGGAAATCATTTCTACGTCACGGACTAAGATTTTCAGCAGATCTTGTTTAAAAGTAATTCTATCTGAAAGCGCTCTCCCTTTGTACATTTCCACAAGAAAATCAATATCGCTATCATCATCAGCCTCGCCCCTGGCAACTGAACCGAATACTTTGATGTTCCTGGCGCCAAATTTATTTGCCGAAAATAAAATTTCGTTTTTAAAATTATCTAACTCTGTTAATTGCATCTTGTTATGTCAATGTTTTTTAATAAAATATTTCTTGATTAATAACTTCTTCTTTTTTTCGTAAAGCGAACATAAATTATTAATGCTTTGCTGTTATAATAAAAAATACAATTCGACGATCCTAAAACCGCCGAGGAAAGAACACAGCTAAGTTTATAATTGGAAATATCCGTAAAAAATATCTTGGCAAGGAAAAGTTTTCTTACCATGCCGAATAATCCTCGTTATCAATATCTTTAACCAATAGAGGCACTGATCCCATTAAAGCTATTTCCGATTCGCTCCAATACAACCCTTTTTTTTCATCAGCATTAGAAAGGATAATAACTTCAACTTCATCCCCAACGTTTTCGGGTATATCTATGGTTGCTATTTTATTTATGACTTTTTCTTGTTTTCTTAAAGCAAGCATAAAATTTTCCTTTTAATAATCTCTTTCTTATTTATAATCTTTTTAATGTTTGGTTTAAAATATCTAAACCAAATTCATTTTTCAAATCTCAAATCTAAACCTCATTTCTGTTCATTAATTCCGCATCGCGCTAAAGAGTGACGCTGCACGAAAAAATAAAGGCTGAAATAATGTATTTCCTTCGTTAATCCCAGAGTCACCTTCGCATAACAAAGTTCTTTCACCAGTTACCACGACGATTTTAACGAAGGAAAGCGAAGTGTATTTCATTATCGGTTATCGAGATGTTATCTCTAAAATCCAGTCTCTAATAATTTTTAACGCTTCGGGCGAAAATGTTTCTTCTATTTTTGCATACTCCACAGGAGAACCGGTTTCCGAAGCTTGGAATAAATGATTCAATCCTTCCAGCTTAATTAATTTGTGATTTTTATTCCCGGCTTTTTCGAGTGCAGCCTTAATCCCTTCCATATTTACATCTGCAGGCACTTGCAAATCATTACTGCCATTTAGTGCAAGAACCGGAATTTTAATTTTCTCCAATTCGCCAGCAGGGTCGTATGCTACGAAATAACGGAACCAGGGACTAAGCAGCATAGGGATTCTCTGTTTGAATCCTGCCATATCACTTTCAAATTCAGATTTTTCCTCATCCGTTAGCTGAGCAGTGAAATCATCAAAATACAAGCTTATTTTTTCTGTGGCTATGCTGTCATCTTTTTCGCTTTTAATAACCTCATAAATTTTTATGATAAGCTTTTCCTGTTTATCAATGTAGCTTTTACTGACGCCGCTTGCTTCAAGAATGAGCCGGGATTGGTCGATAAGAATTTGCTCACCTGTTGTACCCGGACCCGCGAGCAAAATAATAAAACTTACAGACTCGCTTCTGTTGGCTGCCATCGGGGCTATCATTCCCCCCTCGCTGTGTCCTGCTATGCCAATTTTATTAGCATCAATAACATCTGTTCTTGACGCGAGGTATTCAACCGCCGCAATTGCGTCGTTCGCAAAGTCAGTTGAAATAGCTTTACCGAAATCACCTTCGGATTTTCCAACGCCGCGATCATCATAACGAAGAACTGCAATTCCATTTCTCGTAAGGTAGTCGGCAATTACTTTAAACGGCTTATGATTAAGAATATTTTCATCACGGTCTTGCGGACCTGAACCTGAAACCATTACAACTGCAGGAAACTGTGCGCTGCCTTCGGGAATTGTGAGTGTTCCGTCAAGTGTAATATCAGCTTTTTCATTTTTGAATTTTACTTCTTCTTCCTTGTATGGATACGGCGGCTGCGGTTCCTGCGGACGTTTAACTTCAACAACTTTATCAACTTTCCCTAATACAAGATCAAGATTCAAAGCTGCTTGATACCATTTCCCTATGATTGTATTTTCGTTTTCAAATTTACCCTCGTACCTTCCGTTTATTTGTGTAAAAGTAAATTTTACGCTGTCTTTATTATAATAATCTACATCACCTTTAATATTTTTTGCTCCTTGATCGGGGCTATCGAGATGAACCTGAAGTTTATCTTCAGATTTGTAAATTTTAAATACTAATCTCAATTCAACACCGGAAATTGAAAGCTTACCCTGCCACAAACTTTCGTAAGCAATTTCATCAACTATTTCCTCTTTTGTTTCGGTCAAGCTTAATTCTAAAGGAAAGCTTGCGCCTCCCTGAAAAATTGTGCCGGATATTTTTTTACTATCCTCCGAAAGAGTTCCCTCATATTTTCCCCCTATAGATTCCATTACGAGAGTTATTTTTTTCCCCTCGGTTGTAATCTCGTCAACTTTTATGTCGTAAGCGTTCTGGTCGGGGCTGTCAAGTGTGGCAGAGTATTTCCCTTCTTCAATTTTGATGTGAAGAACAACCGGAAGTTCTACCCCTACGTTAATTTTCCCTTTCCATGATCCCACGAATTCAGTTTGCTGCGCATAACTTGTAGATAAGAGAAATGCTACGATTCCGGAAAGAAGTAAAACGGATTTGAATAATCTGATCATAATATTTTTCTTTCTTCATTTTTTATTTCAATAACGATTCATTTAAAAGCATAAATATTCACTTGTGTTTTAAGCAATATGAATCCAAGACAAAGATAGAGATCACCCTTAAAACACTAGATGCGAGGTTAATATCTCCCCATCTCTCTTCAATTTCATTATTCGTTCATATTCAATAGATTCAGAAAAAACACATACTCTAATGCTATTTCCTTTATTCGTTTGAATCTGCCGGAAGCGCCTCCGTGCCCAGATTCCATATTTGTATGAAGCAGAAGTAAATTTTTGTCTGTCTTTAAGTACCGCAATTTTGCTACCCATTTTGCCGGTTCCCAATATTGTACTTGCGAATCATGAAGTCCGGTAGTTACAAGCAAGTTAGGATAATTTTTTGCTTCAACGTTATCATATGGAGAATAAGAGAGCATATACTTATAAAAATCTGGTTGATTCGGATTTCCCCATTCATCGTATTCGCCAGTTGTTAGCGGAATTGACTCGTCAAGCAT
This sequence comes from Ignavibacteria bacterium CG2_30_36_16, assembly GCA_001873185.1. Lineage (GTDB taxonomy): Bacteria > Bacteroidota > Ignavibacteria > Ignavibacteriales > Ignavibacteriaceae > CG2-30-36-16. The sequence goes on from MNYQ01000030.1 coordinate 4,313, forward strand.
TGTGGTTACTACATCAACAAAGGGGACTGCAGCTACAACGCCTTTGAATAAATCGGGGCGCATATTAATTACAGCGCCCATTAATAAACCGCCGGCACTTCCTCCCATGGCAAACATTTTTTCTTTATTTGTAAAACCGGATTCTATTAACTGCTCGGCACATGCAATAAAATCTGTAAAAGTATTTTTTTTCTTAAAATATTTACCGTCTTCATACCACAAGCGTCCCATCTCCTGTCCGCCGCGTATGTGAGCAATTGCATAAACAAAACCACGGTCGAGCAAACTTAACCTCACCGAACTGAACGCAGCATCCGTGCTAATTCCATAAGAGCCATAACCGTAAAGTAGAAGCGGGTTGTTGCCATCCTTCTTCAATCCTTTACGATAGACGAGCGAAATAGGAATTTTACTCCCGTCGGAAGCTGTTGCATATAATCGTTCTGCATAGTAGTTGTCTGGATTAAATCCGCCGAGTACTTCATCTTGTTTGAGCAAAGTTTTTTCTTTTGTGTTCATATTGTAATCATACGTTGAAGAAGGAGTAGTTAAAGATGAGTAACCGTAACGAAGAATCTCTGTATCATAATCCTTGTTGGTAGAAATATATGCCGAATAAGTTTCTTCGCCGAAGTTGAGATAATGTTCGGTATTATCTCCCCAGTTAATAATTCTTAGCTGTGTTAGTCCTTTTACCCTTTCTTCAACGGCAAGATATTTTTTGAATATCTCAAATCCTTCGAGAAGCACACTGCTGCGATGTGGAATTACTTCCGTCCAGTTTTCTTTAGAAGTATTATTAACGCTTGTTTTCATTAGCCTGAAGTTAACCGCATCTAAATTTGTACGGATGTAAAAATTCTCTTCGTAATGGTCGATGTAGTATTCAAGTCCTCTCTCTCTTTGAGCAAAAACCGTAAACTTACCGTTGGGGTTATCGCTTTTAAGAAAACTAAATTCGGTTGTTAATGTGCTTGTTGATGCTATGATTATATACTTTTCTGATTTTGAACGACGGACGGAAATGTTATAAGTTTCATCATTTTCGTGAAAGATTAAATTATCTTCCTCAACGGGGTTACCGGTTGTATGTTTGAAAATTTTGAAAGGACGAAGAGCTTCGTCTTTTAATGTGTAAAAAAATGTTTTGTTATCATCAGCCCAAGCAACTGAGCCGGTAGTGTTGGGAATGAGATCATCCAAAATTTCATTTGTTCTTAGGTTTTTGATTCGCACATCATACTTACGGCGGCTTAAAGTATCAACTCCGAATGCGAGAAAGTTATTATCTGGACTAACAGACAAACCTGCGACCTGATAATAAGAATATCCCTCCGCCATCTCATTTACGTTAAGCATAATTTCTTCCTCCGCATCAAGCGAACCATTCTTACGGCAGTATATCGGATACTCTTTCCCTTCTTCAAAACGGCTGTAATAATAGTAGCCATTGTCTTTATACGGCACAGATTGGTCTTCCTGCTTAATGCGGCTAATCATTTCATCGTACAATTTTTTCTGAAACCCTTCCGTATGTTTCAATTTTTTTTCGGTGTACTTGTTCTCGGCTTCAAGGTAAGCAATTACTTCCGGATCTTCCCGCTGATTAAGCCAAAAATAATAATCGGTTCTTGTGTCATCGTGAATTGATAATTTTTTTTCAACTCTTTTTGCAATCGGCGGTTTTGTCATACTTTCGTTTTCCTGACTAATAATTTCACTCATGCCGGATATCAACAGCGCGAACAATAAAGACAGCTTTGGCAACAATGATAGAGGATAAGACATTTTATTTTTCCTTAATAATATAGCGTAATAAAAATAAATTTTCTTCAGCCATTTTACAAGTTGGAATGCTTAATTTAAACAAGCATATGCGGAAAAGTTTGTAATGCAGGAGTAGAAAGTAATTTTCTTTTGGAAGGATGGCTAAGAAGATTGGGAAGTCTATTCTAAAGGGATTGAAACTGTAAAGCGTGCTCCTTCACCTAATTTGCTTTTTACAATTATTTTTCCATTTAAAGTTTCAACAAATTCTTTACAAATAATTAATCCGAGACCTGTTCCTCTTTCGTTGTTTGTTCCGGCACTTGAAAAATTTTGCTTGATATCGAATATCTTCGGCAGGTCATCTTCGTTTAATCCAATTCCGTTATCTTCAACAAAGATATCAACAAAATCTGCTTTAAGAACGGCGCCTAATTTTACTCTTCCGCCGGGTTTACTAAACTTGATACTATTGTTAATCAGATTTCGCAGCACAGTAGATAAAAGATGCACATCACTTATTAATTTTAGCTCTTTGCCGCTAATTATTTCAAGTGTTATTTTTTTTTCAGAAGCCTGAGGATAGTAAGCAAGAATAACTTGCTCGAAAATTTCATTAAGCTTTAGCTCTTTTTTATCTACGGAAATTTTATTCAACTGCATTTTTGACCATTCGAGAATGTTGTTGGTTAAAGTTAAAAGATTTTTACTCGACCTGTTTATACTGCCGGCAAATTCTGAAATTTCTTCTTTCGTTAACTTGTCTCTTTCGGAATGGAGGATATCCGATAGTCCGATTATAGACTGGAACGGGCTTCGCAAATCATGACTTATGATAGAAAAAAGTTTATCTTTAGAGTGGTTTGCTTCTTTCAGGTTTTCGTTTTTTAATGCAAGTTCTTTATTGAGCAGCTCAAGTTCGTTCTTTTGTTCAATAATTTTTTGCTGCGTTTTTCTTTTTAACCTTATATACAAAATAGAAATGGCAAAGGTTAACACACCTACGATCAGAATTACAAACAATAAATTATTTAAGTTGCGTTGGTTTTCAAACTGAGTTTGCTTTAATATGTTTTCCTCTCGCAGTTTTTGATTCTCACTCTCCTTTTTATCGGTTTCGTATTTTATCTGCCAGTTAGTAATATCATTATTCATCTGTTCAAGACGTAAATTGTCTTTAGCTTCGATATATTTTTTGTAATAATTATACGCCCCGGCAATATCGCCTTTTTTCTGAAGGAGATTGGAGTAATTGAGAAAATGTTCTGTGATGAGTTCAGCAAGATTTTCTTTAACAGCAATTTCGTATGCTTTTTGAAGATATTTTTCCGCCTCGTTGGTTTCGCCCCTATTGATATTGAGTTTGGCAAAACTTTGATATGTGATGGCGAGGGAAAACTTGTCATCTGCTTTTAATGCAGTATCAATAGCTGCATTAAAATATTCCGCTGCTTTTTGGTCATCTCCTTTACCAGCATAGGCGCTGCCGATATAACTTAATGAATGAGCAACAGCGTTAAGTTCGTGTATATCATAATAATATTTTACCGCTTCTTTGCTAAAAACTATTGAACGATCATAATCTTTTTTATCTAAGAAAAGAAGCCCGAGATTATGGTTTGCATAAGCTTTTCCGAAAGTGAAGTTAATCTTTTCCGAACGCGACAGAGCAGTTCTATACAATGTTTCGGCTTTATCATAATTTTTCATTTTGTGAAATATCAAACCGATATTACTGCCTGAAACAATTTGCCCCTTTTCATCATTTATCTCTTCACGCAGCCGCAGAGACTCCGAATAAGATTCTAATGCTTTTTCATAATTTGCATAGCGCCAGTAAATAGTGCCGATATTATTTAAGGACATAGCGGTTTCAAGTTTTAATCCAAGCTCTTTCCTAATAACATAAGAGATGTAAAAATTATTCAACGCTTCATTATTTAGTCCTTTGCGCCAATACATTAAACCAATGCTTGAATACGCCATAGCCTCACCTTTTCTATCGCCCATTTTTTTAAATAGAGGAAGAGAAAGCTTGTAATAGTAAAGTGCGCTGTCTATCGAACCACGAAAACGATGAGTATCTCCAATATTATCGTAACAAGTTGCAATTCCGTTAGTGTCTTTCAATGCAGTAAAAATTTTTAATCCCTTTTGAAGAAAAGAATATGCCTCTTTGTTTTTATTTGCTTTAAGATTTGTAAGTCCGATGTTATTATAAGCCCAGGCAAGTCCTTTTCTGTAAGATAATTTTGATGACAGGTCGCGTGCTTCAACCGCATACTGATATGCTTCTGTGGAATTTTCTTCCCACAAATTAAAAGCGAGCTCGTTTAAAATTTCAATTCTTTTTATCCCTTCAACGCTCTTCAACTTTATTTTTAAACTATCAACCGAGGCACCAAATAATGCAAAGCTAAAGAGAAATATCAGGATATATAATTTTAAATTCATCGCTCGTTATGTCAGCAGAAATCTTTTGACTAAAAATAACTGTAAACCATTAAAATAGCTACAATTTTACATCGTCAACAAAAACGCACATAGTTTTCTGTGAGTCTATTTTATCATCGAAAATCTCAGTGTCTATTTTACAGCAAAACTGCTTTTAACGCTTTGAGATGCGCGGTGATAGTTTTATCGAGGTCTTCAGTGGAATGCGCCGTTGATACAAATACAGCTTCAAACTGAGCAGGGGCAAGATAAATTCCCCGCTTTAACATTTCGAGAAAGTATTTTCCGTACAAACCGGTATCTGATGTAACAGCAGATTGAAAATCATTTACATGCTTTTCGGTAAAAAACATACACATCATTGAACCAACCCTGTTCAATGCATAATTTTTATTTACTTCTTTTAAATTTTCTCTAAAACCTTCTTCTAAGTAAGCCGATTTTTCTTCAAGGGTTTTATAGATTTCGGGATTGTCATTAATATATTTTAAGCCAGCATACCCGGCTGCCATTGCAAGCGGATTGCCGCTTAGAGTGCCCGCCTGGTAAACCGGACCGGCTGGAGCAATCATTTCCATAATTTCTTTTTTACCGCCAAATGCGCCAACAGGTAATCCGCCGCCAATAATTTTTCCGAACGTAGATAAGTCGGGTTTGATGTTCAATAATTCTTGTGCGCCGCCTTTTGCAACTCTAAACCCTGTCATCACTTCATCAAATATGAGTATAATTTTTTCTTCATTACAAATGACGCGAAGTTCGGTTAAAAATTCTTTTGAGCCGGCAACAACGCCCATATTACCGGCAATGGGTTCTATTATTATTGCGGCTATCTCACCTTTATTTGCGCTGACTAATTTTTTTACAGATTCAATATCATTATAATCTGCTAATAATGTATCTGCTGCGTTAGCTTTTGTAACACCGGGACTCGTTGGAATGCCCAGCGTCAATGCGCCGGAACCAGCTTTGATTAAGAAATGATCTGCGTGTCCGTGATAACATCCCTCGAACTTGATAAACTTATCTCTTTTTGTGTAACCCCTTGCAGCTCTTACAGCGCTCATAGTTGCTTCTGTGCCGCTGTTAACCATTCGCACCATCTCAACAGAAGGAACCATTTCAGTAATAAGTTTTGCCATTTTAACTTCAAGTTCTGTTGGCGCGCCAAAACTCGTTCCGTTCTCAATTGCCTGTAGTAAAGCCTTTTTTATGAAGGGAGGATTGTGACCGAAAAGATGAGGTCCCCAACTTCCGATATATTCCACATATTCGTTACCGTCTACGTCATAAATTTTTGAACCAATACCTTTTTTAATAAACAGTGGTTTTCCGCCCACTGATTTAAATGCTCTAACCGGTGAATTAACTCCGCCGGGAATATATTTTTGTGCTTCCTCAAATAACCTGCCGCTTCTAATTATGTTCATATTCATTCTTTTAATTTTGAAAAATTTATATGGTAAATTTAACAATCTACGTCAAATAATAGCATGGTATTCTCAATCATCCGTTAGTTCGTCTCCTTTAGCTAACCGATCGAGTTCATTAATGTTTTTCATTCAACCATACAAACCGTTAACTAACGGACAATCATTCATCTAACAATATTCGGTTCTGCCTTTACCGCCTTTCAGGGGGGCTTGTTCGGTTTAGGTCTTGGGCTTAATTATAATTTCCGTTATTTCCGGTGTGGAATTATATCTAACGGGTGCGAGCGACATTCCCAGCCCTCTTGTAACATAGATCATCATATCATCTAAATAAAACACACCACGGACGTAAGTGGTTTCAAATTGCGTTGGACTTAGAAGCATGAATGGAAATAGGAATGAAATTTGCCCGCCGTGAGTGTGCCCGGCAAGAAACATATCATAATTATACTGTTTGGCTTTGTTAATAAGATTTTTCACCGGTTGATGAGTTAAGAAAATCGACAAATCATAATTGAGATTATGATCAGCAAGCGAATCAAGAACATTTTCGGAAACTTTTTCAACATATGTGTTAGTTACAAAAGTGATCCTAATTTCTGCGCCATCTACATTGATAATTTTTTTCCCGTTATCAATCATTAAAACATTTTCTGCAACGAGCGCTTCTTGAATTTCTCTTATGCTTCGTTTCGTATCCTGTCGGTATGCCCAGTTATCATGATCTCCCACGCAAGCAAACACACCTAACTTCGACTTTATTCTTCCAATAAAACCAGTGCTTGTTTTAATATAATCAGGAGTTGAAGTAATTACATCTCCGGCAATTAAAACTAAGTCGGGTTTTGTTGCATTAACTTTTTCCACAAAATTTTCCAGCCGCTGTTCGTTTGTATAGCGGTCAGCCTGGATATCCGAGATCAAAACTAATTTGAACCCGTTTAACTGCTCTGGCAGGTTTTGTTTAAAATACTCAACCCGGGTGACATCAACGGCATAGTAATCATAAACAACTCTAACCGGGATGTAAAAGATGATAATGCCCACAATAAAAATCACTCCCCAGATGCAGTGCACCATAATTTAATCCGAGTGATTTAACCGTATCCCAATACGCTTCCGATAAAGGATTATAGTATGAATTAGGGTGTGGATAATGGGGATTTAACCAATCCGCCCCGATTAAAAATCTATTTTGCTCCTGTCCGAACAAAACGCTATAAATTAAACAGAACATAAAAAATATTTTTTTCATATAACTCCTATATGATAATTGATTAATTGATTAGTGTTTAGTATTTAGCCTCATTTGATGCCTTACTTAGGTATCATATGAGACTATTTTAGAAATGTCATTTTTTTTACAAGCTCCTTTCCCTCATAGTTAATCCTATAAAAATAAACACCCGAAGAAAGATTATACTTCTGTGCATTAAATTCTATTTCATATTTCCCTGGAGACTTTTCTTCATCAAGGAGTACTGCAATTTCATTCCCTAAGGTATCAAATATGGTTATTTTTACTTTTAAAGTATTGTTTATTTGAAATTTGATAGTAGTGGACGGATTAAATGGGTTGGGATAATTTTGAAATAAATTATAATCTACATTTGAATCCTCCAATTCTGTAACTTCAACCGGAACATCCTGCCCATATAACATCAGGATGTAACCTTTAGAGATAGCAGTTTGAGCAGAAACACTCACCACAATATCGTTTATATTATCATTTACATTTTGTTTGCCTACATTGATGCTTTTTTGAGGAAAGGTTGGGGCGGCATTAGAATAACCGCGTATTCCAAACTTATTTTTATTACTAATGTGCGGTCCTCCGAGATGTAGAGTAAATATCTGATAGCCCGATGGTGAATTTATAAAATCATCATAACCATCACCATTATAGTCTCCTACATTTTGGGTTTCACCGCCGGCTGAAAAAACTAACGAGATTGTAGTATCCTGCAAAAAAGTAAACGAGGGTATTGTATCAATTCCATTGCTGCCGCCGAAATGAACCGTTGATTTGTGTGGAAAGTCAAAACTTCTTCGCCCGATAACGATATCATCAATATTATCACCGTTAATATCATCAACCGAAAAACTCTGAACAAACCAGCCTGCCGTGTTGGTAACACTATTAACATATGAAGAAAAAAATTCATCTTCTTCACCACTTATAGCAGAAAAGTTAGATCTGCCTAAAAATATGTGAAGATGATGTATGGTATTAACGTTGGATGAACCGATTCGCTCTATTGAACTGAATAAAAGGTCATCATATTGATCTCCGTTAATATTCCCGCAATCAATAAAATACCCATATTCTGAGCCCAGATCGGTTCCTATTAAAACAAAATCAGGTCCATCATCCGGCTGATTCTTGCCAGTATAGATATAAATTTTTCCCCTAGGATTTATCTCTACAGTATCTATATAGTATAGAGAACTAAATATCAAATCTGATTTTTCATCCCCGTTCAAATCACCTTTCTGAACGCCAACAGTTAAATAACCAAGAGTGAACCTTTCAAGAGTAGGATATAATGTTGGAAGCGGAATAGAATAATCCGGGATAGTATCAATTGCTAAGTCTGTAGTATCGCTGCCCCAATAAAAAAGAATTTCACCATCATAGTCCCATCGACTGCTGTCGAAACTTGTGAGATGCATATTTATCATATCATCAAAACCATCGCCATTGTAATCGCAAATAGCAAGTATTCGTCCCGTGTACACTATGTCTACAATTTCATCCAATACTCCCGGTCCGCCAAAATAAACAAAAGTGTTATTCCAGTTTCCGGAAACAATATCCAGTTTGCCATCCTTATTAATATCGAAGGCTTCTATATTAAAAGCCAAACCGGTGTCACTCACTTCCCAGAATGAGGGCATAAAAAAAAAGTTTTGTGCTGTAACATTTATAGTTGGCAGAATAATCAACATCAAGAATATTTTTTTCATGATTTTTCTCTTATTTTTATTTTAAATAAATCATCTTCTTTATTTCTTCAAAATTACCGGTTTTAATATTTAAAAAATAAACCCCGCTGCTTAGTTTGTATTCTTCTGCATTAAATTCTATTTGATGCTGACCGGCAGCAAGCTCATTGTTAATTAGAACCGCTATCTCTTTGCCAAGAATATCAAATACTTTTATAGTGGTATGGCCTTGTATAGAGGACTGCCATTTGATAGTAGTTGAAGGATTGAACGGATTGGGATAAGGTTCATATAGATAATATTCGTCCGGTACCGGTATTTCATTTTTAACATTTACTGCACCAGTATCTCCTATTACACTTGTGTCGCCTTTGAATATATATATCCATCCATAATTACATGATGTAACCGGTTGACTTCCGTAGAGAATCTGTCCGATTAGTATATCATTTACGCCATCCCCATCTACATCACCTACGTTTGAGATGGTTCTACCGAACCCATCCGAGGTTCCGTGCCAGGTTTTATTTGCAACATCACCCCATGTGTAAGGCATATCTCTTCCTCCCACCCATAATTTTACATTTCTATATCCAAAGTTCAAAGTAGTAGAAAAAAAATCGTTAAACCCGTCTCCATTTACATCACCGAGAGAACATGCCTGATAAAGACTGATTCCCTGGTTTTGTGTATTTAATCCAACATCGGGAATTGTATCGATAGGGAAACTACCATGTAGAATTGCATTGAGATAATAATAATTATAAAATCCATAATCATGAATCAGAATATCATCTTTTCTATCGCCGTTTATATCATTTATTATCCGCATATAGTCTACAGAAAAAGTGTGTTCATCCTGGTAAAAGATTTCATCCGATTGTAAATCAAAATTTTCATTCCCGAGATAAAAACTTCTAAAATATCTGTCGTAGGGTGGGCTGGGTCCTATCGTGCCGTGTAATGTAAAATCTGTTTTACCATCCCCGTTAATATCACCGGATGAAGAAATCCGCTCTAACCTTATTTGGTTTACAGAGTCCCCCATTATAATGTATTGAGGTATGGTATCGAATTGAGAAGCGGTATTGTAAAAATAAAAAGTACCATATTGTTTAGAACTATATGGTAAATTAGAATCATATAATACTAACTCGTTTCTACCATCGCCATTAAAATCTTTTAGAATTATTGGTGATATCCCTTTAATTCCTGGAGGAGGATTAAAAGTTAAATTAGGTAAAGAATCAATTACATCTCCACCATAATACACACGTAAAGGTCCTTGATGTCGATATCCACTATCTGTGGTGACTAATGTAGTTACAAAAATATCTTTTATATGATCATTGTTTAGATCAATCACAGTAATTGCCCCGCCTATATATAAACTATCATAAAAATGTAGAATATTAGCTGGAATAGTATCCATTGGACTACCACCCATGTAGATGTATCCGCTTTTATCGCTGCAGTCATAAAACATAATGTCATCAAAGCCGTCTTTATTCTGGTCTCCCAAAGGGAATATAATATTGCTTGCATCTACATCCTGAGGTATGCCAATTAACCGCATTTGTTTGTAAAAAATTAAAGAATCAAACTGGCAGTATATGTTAGAAGATAGAAATATGATTAGTAAAAAGAATTTGTTCATAATAATTTCCTATAAAGTTTTCTGTTATTTCATTAAAATAACTTTTTTATTTTCTGTATATACTTCGCTCCCGCTTCTCATTATTTTAATATTTATAAAATAAACCCCGCTGCTTAGCCAATAATCTTCTGCATTAAATTCTAATTGATGCTGACCGGCTGATAAATCTCTATCGATAAGAACAGCTATCTCTTTGCCAAGAATATCGAATACTTTTATAGTTGAATAATTTGATGATGAAGAATGCCATTTAATAGTTGTTGAAGGATTAAATGGATTTGGGTAAACTCCTATTTCTGCGCCTTCATCAAGTTTACTATTATTCTTTTCTTCTACAGAAACCGGGGTTAATAATGCAAATCCGTCAATATTAAAATAAGTTTGATCCAAA
>MNYQ01000175.1 GCA_001873185.1 Ignavibacteria bacterium CG2_30_36_16
ACCATCTTGCAATAATTGTAGTAATCGCCACGATCATTGATTCTGCCCCAAGCCCAAAAATTAATCGTCCAGCCGCCATCGTAAATAAACTGCCATTCACTGCAGTCACCAAAGCGCCAATCATAATTAATAGAGTAAATATAAAAACAGATTTTCGCGTTCCTATTCTATCAATAATTAATCCGCCAATAAGAACCATAATAATATTTGGGAAACTATAGATTGCGTTTAGCAGCCCTATGTTTGCGTCGGAAAATCCAAGCTGCGTTTTTAACACATCGGCTAGCGGACTTATGCTGTCATATATATAATAATTGCCGAACATTGCAAAACTAATAACAACAAGCGCAGACCAGCGGAAAAAAGCGGAAGGTTGTGGTTTGGTTTTAATAGCAGTTTCCATAAATAACTTAATTTATTTTTGTGATGGGAAAAAATAAAAAGCCCCCATGCGTTTGCAAAGGGGCGTTAACATTTTTATTCTTTAACGGGAATATTCTTCAGCGTTGCAAGAAGAAGATCCCAGAATTTTTGAACTGTGCTGATCTGAACTTTTTCATCGGGTGAATGGGCACCTTGAATTGTTGGACCAAATGAGATCATATCCATATCCGGATATTTTTCTTTAATGATCCCACATTCGAGTCCGGCATGAATTGCTTTTATTTCGGGGAATTTTTTATATGCGCTTTTATACACATTTTTCATAACAGTTAAAACCGGAGAGTGAATATCAGGCTTCCAGCCGGGGTAACCGTCGCTGTGCTTAACATCTGCTTTTGCCATCTTAAATACTAAGCCAACCTGAGCGGAAATGTCTGTTCTTTCAGATTCCACAGAACTGCGCTGACTTGTAGTAATGATTATGTTCTTACCTTTAGTTTCAATAACAGCAAGATTTGTTGATGTTTCAACAAGACCAGCTATATCTGCACTCATTTTAATTACACCGTGCGGAACGCCGTATAAAGCATTAATTAAATTAGTAGAAGTAGTTTTATCCATCACCTTAGCTTTGGATTTAGAATCAACAATTACTACCTGAAGATTTTTCTCAACCGATGCTAATTCTGATTTAACTGTTTGATTATAATTTTCAATAAATGTGTTAACTTCCACTGCTTTGTTTTTGGGAACACTAATAACAGTAAAACACTCGCGCGGTATAGCATTATGTTTGCTTCCGCCGCTAATTGTAACGAGCCGGATTCCAAAATCATTGGAAAGTTTGTAAAGCAGCCTTGCCATAATTTTTATGGCGTTTCCTCTTCCGTCTTGGATGTTAAGTCCCGAATGACCGCCTAACAAACCGGTGATTTTAATTTCTTTTGCAATAGTATTAGCTGCGGCATCGGATGGATTAGAAGTAAATTTAGCAATTGTACTTTGACCGCCTGCGCAGCCGATATAAAGAGCGCCATCTTCTTCCGAATCCATATTAAGAAGAATGTCCGCATTCACGAAACCTGGTTTTAGCGCCTGCGCTCCAAACAAACCAGTTTCTTCATCGAGCGTAAACAATGCTTCGAGCGGACCGTGTTCAATATCAGTTGCTTCAAGCACAGCAAGCGCAGCCGCAACGCCCACGCCATTATCCGAACCAAGTGTTGTTCCTTTTGCTTTTACCCAATCACCCTCTGCGTAAGGTTGAATAGGATCTTTATCGAAATTATGCGGAACATCGCTGTTTTTTTCTGCAACCATATCGAGATGTCCTTGCAAAACCACCGCCTTCAAATTTTCTTTACCGGGTGTTGCAGGTTTGCGAATAACTACATTACCGAATGAATCCCTTTCGTATTTAAGTTTGTTTTTCTTTGCAACCGAAACTACATACTCGGCTACTAATTCTTCTTTCCTTGATGGACGGGGTCTTTTGCAAATTTCTTCAAAATGATTCCACAAGGAAACGGGTTTTAGGTGTCCTAATTTATCACCCATAACTAACTCCTTCTTGATATTAATTCATTAAACGAAATAAACTTGAAACTAAAAAGCTGGGTTAAAAATTTTGTAACTCTTTCTTCGGCAGGTTCAATTTCCTGTCCGAAATTTTTTCTTAATAGTTCTATTATCTGCTGCACATTTTTACTTCCATCTATCGCCAGCCAGGTTTGCGAACCAAATTTATCTAATTTAGCTTTTACAATAGGCTTCTTAAGTTTAGATGAAATTCCGAACAGCACTTTGTTTTTGAAACGCGGCACTAAAACAGCAACCTTACCATCTTCCTCAACTTCATAAGGATGAATTCTTGATGGTGTTAATTCTAAATAGTTAATGTCGCTAATAATTTTTTTCTTACCGAACAATATACAAATCTCCTGAAATAAAAAAAGGAATGGCAGTATTAAACTGCCATTCCGTAGAAGATATTAAATTACGGCTGAAGGCGGAGCCGGTTCATCCGGTCTTCCTGCATTCTTAACAGGTATCTGAATTAGTATGTATGCTATAATTGCAAATACAACAAGACTAATTAAAAATGTTGGATTTTCAAAAAACTTGAAGAGTTCAAATTCTCCAAAAGCCAATCCAGCAAATAGCAGCCCTACGAGGGCTTCGCCGGCAATTAAGCCTGCAGCCAGCAGAACTCCTAAGTTTTCTACACGGGACTTTTGTGCGTCGTTAAAGTGTTTTTTAGCATTTACTTTTTCAACTAAGCCTTTAATTAATCCGCCTACAAAAATAGCAAATGTAGTTCCGAGCGGAAGGTACATGCCCACAGAAACAAGCATCGGGCTTTTGACGTTCATAAATATAAAAGCAACGCCCATCAACATTCCGGTAAAAATTAAAATCCATTCCATGTTTCCGGAAACAATACCTTGCGATAATATAGCCATCAAACTGGCTTGTGGGGCGGGTAAATTGGCGCCGCCAAAACCGGTGCCCCCCATTTTAATATCTCCTTCGTGCAATATTAAAAGAGGAATAAACATAATTGCGGATGCAACAACAACACCGATGATGTCGCCAATTTCCATCTTCCATGGAGTACCACCAAGTATGTGCCCGGCTTTTAAATCCTGAAGCATCTCGCCTGCGACTGCTGCAGCAACGCAAACCACGGCGGCTACACCAAGCACTGCTGCTATACCGGTAACACCAGACATCCCAAGCGCAACCATTAACAATGCTGCGATAACAAGAGTTGAAAGTGTTAATCCGCTTATAGGATTATTGCTTGAGCCTATAATGCCAACAAGATAACCCGATACTGCTGCAAAGAAGAAACCGGCAATTATCATTACAAATGTTGCAACGAGAGCAGCCACAACATTTTGAGCAAAATAATTATATATGAAAAACGTAACTACACCAGTACCAAGGATACCGATAACGATCCATTTAAAACTGATATCTTTATCGGTTCGGATTGTGTGAGATTCTCCGGATGCTGCTTTTTTAACATCCCCTATAGAACGGGCAATACCTGCCATTAAACTTGTACGCATTCTCCATAAAGTAAAACCTGCGCCCACAAGCATACCGCCAATAGCAATTGGTCTAACATATGTTTTCCAGGCAGAAATAATCATCTCTGACCAATCGGCATCTGCTCCTGCTTCTGCGTTGGCAAAATAAGCAATGATTGGCGCTAATAATCCCCACGCGATAACACCGCCGCTAAAGTTTAATGCGGCAAGTTTTGGACCGATGATATATCCAACGCCCATATACGCCGGGCTAACATCGGGAGAACGGAATAAAATACCGCCGCGACCAACGCCGATTAATTTATCATAAGATGTAGCAAATAATTGAAACTTAGCAAGCGTTTGAATTACAGCGCCAAGCCCCATAGCGCCAAATAAGTATTTGGAACCGCCGCCGCCATGCTGCCCTGCTTTATGAATTTCTGCAGCAGCAACAGATTCAGGAAATGGAAGTTCGGCGTCTTCAACCATTACTCTCCTTAAAAGAGCTACGAACATGATACCGAGAACACCGCCGGCTATCATAATAGCAGTTGAAATTGCATAGTTGCCTGGCGTATAAAATGGTTTCCAAATTCCGGCGATAAAAAATGCGGGTAAAGTAAAGATTGCGCCGGCAGCTATTGATTCACCTATCGAACCAACAGTTCTTGCAAAATTTTCTTCCAAGACACTGCCTTTAAATAATTTTATTAAAGCCATTCCGATAACTGCCGCAGGGTATGTTGCAGCTATAGTCATTCCGGCTTTGAGACCAAGGTAAGCGTTTGCAGCACCGAGTACCACAGCTAATATGAGACCGATGACGAGAGCTCTGACAGTAAATTCTGCCATATTATTATTGTCTGGAGAGACAAAGGGAACAAACTTTTTGTCTTGAGACATGCGGTTTCTCCTGTAATTTTAATAATGAAATTTGCTTTGCAGCACTATTTAAAAAAAAGACGCCGCAATATAGAATGAAATGTTTTATTTCTCAATATTTTTTTAGTTAAATGACAATTGATTAAAATTTTATTTTTCTCATACCTAAATGACAAATGGCAAAATCGTATTTAACAGGGTCATTAGCATCAAATTGTTTTAAATTATTTGTGATCTCTTCCGCCATCTTCCAGCTTACGTTTTTTCTTTTCGTTAATTTTAACTTCATGCTAATGCGGGCAACATGTGTATCGACAGGGATAATTAATTTTGACGCCGGTATATCGTTCCATAAACCAAAATCGAGTTGATCTTTTCTAACCATCCATCTTAAAAAGAGGTTCGTCCTTTTGCACGCGCTGCCTAATTCCGGAAGTGGTAACATAAATTTTAGACCGGGTGATATTTGGTCCCGGCGGGAAACTGATTTTAGGTGGCGATAAAAACCTGATGAAAAACCTGTTATTGAATTTTTTAAATTTTCATCGGAAGAATTATAAAATTTATAGAAAAAGTTTTTTAACGAATTATGTTTTTCATAGATGGCTTGAAGTGTGCGGAAGAAATAAACAATATCCTCATTAGTAAAAAACCGGTGTTTGATTCCATTAAGTTTTTTTATTGACGATGAGTTAAACTTAATTATAAAATTATGTGGTTCGTCATCAGCAGCTAACCGGATTTTTTCCAGTGTGTTAATTATCTGATTTACATTCCCATAAGCAAACACGGCAGAAATGATCGCCATTGCTTCAATATCAGGCGGTTTGTCATAACGATGAGGAAACTGCAGCGGGTCGGGAGATAACCGAGATTTATCGAATACTTTGTAATGATGATCAAGCCGTTGTTTAAGATTCATAAATCAAATATGTAGATTAATTCAAATGATGATCAACGGCTATTAGATTATTTTAAGAAAATCATTCGTTTGGTTTGGGCATTTCCGCCGATCATCATTTTGTATATATAAATGCCGCTTACATATTTTGAAGCGTCAAAGTCTATTTCATGAAGTCCGGCTGGTTTTATTTCGTGAAGAATGTCGGCAACTTCGTTTCCGAGGACATCAAATACTTTAAGCGAAACATAATCTTGATAAGGCATCTGATAACTTATCGTAGTTGATGGATTGAAAGGATTAGGATAATTTTGAAAAAGCACAAAAGATTTCTGCGAAGAAAAATAAACCTCCGCTTCGTTTGAATATGTAAATGTTCCGGCAAAATCTACTTGCTTTAACCTGTAGGAATATTTTCCATCAGTTGAAGGTTTATCCTTGAAAGTATATTTGTTAACTTTTGTAGTGGTACTATTTCCTTTTACAAATCCGGCAGATGTCCATTTAGAAGAAACATCGTCATTGAATTTTCGTTCTATTTCGAATCCTAAATTATTCATCTCGGTTGCAGTTTCCCAATGAAGAACCACTTCCCCGCTGATTGCCTCTACAATGAACGATGATAATTCAACCGGTACATTTGCAGTATCCTGAATTATTGAAGACCAAATACTTAGCGCTGTTCCGTCCATGCGCATCCAGATAGGATAAATTTTTCTATCGAACGCGGCGATATTTGCATAGTCTCCAAAGAAAACGCCGCTATTTGGAGTAAAGGATGATTGGCTTACTTTAAAGTTTTCAAAAGTTTCGCCGCCATCCGTTGACCGTGCAACATAAACATCGGTCACCGAACCGGTTGTACTTCTTCTATCATAAAATATAAAATATAAACAGCCGGTGGTTTGGTCTATCGATACCCATGGAAAAAATTGATGCCGGGTTGTGTTGTCGCTGTTTACTTTTTTTCTTTCGCCCCACGTATTACCGCCGTCGGTTGATTTGATGAGCCACACGTCCGAGTTATCGCTTCCGTTTCGCTGATCTCCCCACATAACATAAATGTTTCCACGCGTTGATGCAAAGCTTGTATCGCACGCTGTTACCGGCAATCCATTACATCTGTAAATTCCGGGAACGCTAAAATCCCATCCGCCGGGCATATCGGAAACAAAAATATCTTCTCCAAAAGTAATGCCGCCATCGGTTGATTTATCGAACAACAAACCGAGTGGCCCTGCCCAGCTCACATAAACTTCACCGTTAGGACCAACGGCGGGAACTGCGCCTTCAACTGTGTTATCTTCATCAATACAATTTCCACCAACGTCACTAACTCGTACCGGTTGAGACCATGTAACGCCCTGATCGGTTGATCGTGCAAATAAAATTCGGCTGCTGTCTGCCTGATTGGCGCTTCCGTAGTTATCAAACTCCGTCCAGCTTATATACAGATTATTTTTATAAGGTGAATCAGATAGATCCACAGCCATCCATTCTTTATCCTGGTTTTTGGGATATTGATATCCTATGCCTGCACCGTCACTCCAAGTAAGTCCGTTATCGGTAGATTTTTGTACTACAATTCTATCAATCCAGTAACCGTTAATAGGATTGGAAAGATGGGCAAAATATAAGTTCCCCAGTCCATCATAAATTACACACGGATCGCCCCAAACGCCCAGAGAAGAAGAAAGAGTTTTTTCCGTCCAGCTTAAACCGCCGTTGTTTGAGTAATACATAAATTTAATATTAGCGCCGGCAGCAATTTGTTCCGGGTTTATTGGATTGATTGCAATTGTAACTTCCTCCGGTGAAGTGCTGTTGGGATGGCTGACTCTAACATTGGGATACTGCCCGAATAAAGAATAGGAAACCAGACATGCTAATATTGTAAATGTTGTTTTCATAAAAGTCCTAACGCAATAAAATTAATTGTTATGAGTCTGGTCTAAAAAGGTATTTACCGTCATTGCGAACGAGTCCTCGAGTGAAGCAATCTTTTGATCTTGCGCTAAATTCGGCAGATTGCTTCTCCCGCAAAGCGGGATCTCAATGACATTATTCAATAGACCTTTTTATAGTAGACTCAGTTATTTAATCAACATTAAATTTTCAAAATATTTTTCAATTGACAGAAATTGTTAAGCTGCATTTCAAACATAATATTCTACAGTTATCTATAATCAATCAAACGAATCATTTCTCTAACTGCCCGATCGATTCCAACTATAGCTGCACGAGCTATAACCGAATGCCCAATGCTCACTTCGTCAATATCAGTTAGTTCACGAAAGATTTTTATATTCTGATAATCAAGTCCGTGTCCGGCATTTACACCAAGACCGAGTTTTTTTGCATGCCGTGTTGCTAATCTAATTTTTTCTAATTCATCATATTGTTCTTCTTCGCTGATGGCGTTAGAAAAAACTCCTGTATGGATTTCAATAAAATCGGCTTCAATCTCGGCAGAAGCGTTTATTTGTTCGATGTCGGGTTCAATAAATAGTGATACTTCAATTTCTGCATTATGCAAATCGATAATAGTTTCTTTAAGATGCGAAATATCATCCAGCACATTAACACCGCCTTCGGTAGTTAATTCTTTGCGGCGTTCAGGCACTATCGTTGCAAGTTCGGGACCAACGTCGCAAGCTATCTTAATTATTTCATCCACTGCTGCCATTTCAAGATCAAGTTTTGTTGTAATTATCTCGCGCAGCAGACGAACGTCTCTTTCGTTTATGTGCCGCCTGTCTTCTCGAAGGTGCACCACAATTCCGTCAACACCAGCTTGCTCTGCAATCAGCGCAACGGTTATGGGATCGGGTTGAGTAGCGGCTCGTGCGTTTCTTAAAGTGGCAATATGGTCAATATTTAATGCGAATCTCATTTGAATAACCTCTAAAATATTTCTTTAAATAGTTTAATGATCGAAGATATTCCTATTCCATAATCTTCAGTTTTATAACGAAGCGTAGTGAACAAATTAATGCTGAACATTACCGCTTCATGAATTATAACACCGTATAAAAAAGAACGTGTTCTTATTGCAAGAACTCCCAAAGCAATTCCTGCAATTATTGCTCCAAAAGTTTCACCCGCCGGTTTCCCATTATGAAGAATAACAAAAGGAATCATTTGAATTAACACAGTATAATATCCGAATTTTTTTTCTAATCCGAAAAGCATAAATCCCCGCCAGATGAATTCCCAGCCGAACATATAAATCAACATTCCGGATTCAAATATAAAAAAAGTTGTCCATGATTCCCTTGCAGTTTTGAATTGCGGGTAGGTTTCTGCAAATTCGGGGAATGAAGATACGACCCAAACTATCGGTATCATTATCAATAAAAAAATAAACGTGAATTTAATTCCAATCGAAAAATCACCCAAGCATAGTCCGTAAGATGAAACTTTTTCCTTCAGAACAAATTTCACGATAATAACGCCGAGGACAAAGAAAGTAAAGAAATCGCCGACGAACCAATAGAGATATTCAATCAGATAAACGTTTTCCGAATAATCGAATTTGTTGAAAAAGTTTACTCTGAAAAACATTCTTGAAGTATAGTACCAAGATATAGTTTGCAGAACAGCAACAGCAAGAAATACTATAACAACTTTTTTATCAAGCTCTTTAGTGAGTAGCAGCAGTTTTTTAATTTCGGTTTTAATCATAAATAATCTTTTATCTCGGTTGCATAAAAATAATGAATTATAATTACGTAGTACTAATCAAAGTTAAAAAATAGTCTTCAACATTTATATATTTGTATGTGACAAGTAGAGGAAATAGATGATTGTAAATTATGTATTGGGACAAAAACTTTTAAAGAAGAATAAATGAGAAACTTAATAATTTTTATTACATTAATTTTTATTACTTCCGCCTTCCCACAGGAGAATCAAAGATTGCTTTGGTTTGATGCAACGGCAAATTTTCAAAGGCTAAGCTTTAAAGATTCAATATGTTTCTACATTGATAAAGCAAAACAAGTAGGGTTTACAGATTTGGTAGTTGACGTCAAACCGATAACCGGTGAAGTATTATTCCAAAGTAAAATTGCTCCACAGATGATTGAGTGGAATAATTTTAGGAGGGATTCTTCTTTCGATTTCTTACAATTTTTTATTGACGAATGCCACAAACGTAATTTACGGATTCATGCTTCATTAAATATTTTTGCAGCCGGGCATAACTTTTTTAACCGCGGTGTCGTTTATGATTCCAGTCCCGGCTGGCAGTCAGTTAATTATACCGACTCCGGGTTAGTGCCGATAACAAAATTAAAACATAAATATTCTGCAATGCTTAATCCTGCTTTAGATGAAGTTCAGGATTACGAGCTAAATATTTTGAAAGAGTTGGCATCAAAATATCCCAAGCTGGATGGAATAATTCTCGACAGAGTTAGATATGACTGTATTGAAGCGGACTTCAGCGAAGGATCAAAAAGAATGTTTGAATTGTATATCGGAGAAAACATTGAGCATTTTCCGCAAGCTATTTATGAATGGCGTAAAGACGACAAAGGGAATTTCTTCCGATTCGAAGGGAAACATTATCAACAGTGGCTCGAGTGGCGCGCATCTATAATTTATAATTTCATTAAAAATGCAAGGCAGGCAGTAAAGGAGATTAATCCAAATTTATCATTCGGGAATTATGCAGGCGCCTGGTATCCGCTTTATTATGAAGTAGGAGTTAACTGGGCAAGTAGAAATTATGAGGCAAGTAAAGATTATGGTTGGGCTTCGGCAGGATATAAAAATTTTGGCTATGCCGAAATGCTCGACTTGTTTACAACCGGAAATTACTTTTATGAAGTTACAAAAGAAGAAGTTGAAAAATTAAATGAAGAACAATTCAATCGCGATGAGGCAGCAATGGGAGGCGGCAAAGAATATTGGTATTCTGTTGAAGGCTCTGCGGAAATTTCAGCCAGCGTTGTAATGGAAGCCGTACCAATCATCGGAGGAATTTATGCGGAACAATATAAAGACCATCCCGAGCAATTTAGGCGTGCAATAAAAATGTGCTTAAGCAAAACGAAAGGTGTAATGATTTTCGATATTGTTCATATTATAAATTATGATTGGTGGAATTTGATAGAATTTTCAGAGTAATTTTTTTTCGCATCAAGGCATACTTTTTAGTGGGTTGCGTTTTTGTGCGCAACAGTTTACTTTTACCAACAGTTTTATGAAAAGAAAAATCTACATATCATTATTAACATTGTTGTTCTTCGTCTCAACAACGGCGCTGCCGCTTACTATGCACCTTTGTAAGATGAATTCGGAATCCGAAATGTGCGCAATGTGCTCAAACGAAGTGGAAGCAAAATCCTGCTGCGAAGAAACCATTGATGATTCAGAAATAATAAGTCAGGCAAACAACCCTTGCTGCGAAATTAAGATTGTTGATCCCTCTGTTAAAGATAATTTCATTTCATTTAAGACAGATTTCTCAAAAGAAATTTCTATTCTGATTCTATCAGATGATGTTGCGGTAATTTCACAAAAGAATAGCACAGCAAAGTTTTTCTATGATCATGGCTCTCCTCCCGGTTTAGATGACAACCATATTTATCTTATAAACTCCACCTTCTTAATTTAATTCTTTCAATATCATTTTATTGATTTAGGGATAAATGCGTCTATTGCAATCCCCTGATCAATTTTTACTCATTGTTTTGTGTTCATCATAAAACTCATGAATTTAATCTGATATCGTAAGGATAGAATAATGCGTATACAAAAAATATTATTAATACTTTCTTTTATAAATTTTATAACTGTCTCCATTTGGTCACAAACAACTTTGGACTCGCTTGTTAACACAGCCATTGGAGTAAGTCCCAAATTAAAAATGCTGGAAGCAAAATATAATGCATCCGAAAGCAGAATAGAAATTAATTCAAATCTGCCCGACCCAATGCTTACTTTGGGATTAGCAAACTTGCCGACAAATTCATTTTCGTTTACACAGGAACCGATGACCGGAAAAATAGTTGGTTTAAGTCAGGCATTCCCCTTCCCCGGAAAACTTGGCTCCGTTGCGGATGTTGCTAAAAAGGATGCCGAAATTATAGCCAGCGAAATAGCCGATGCAAAGAATGAAATTAAAAAAATCATCTCGCAAAATTATTGGGAATTGGTTTTTGTAAGAAAAGCAATTGATGTTGCTGATCAAAACAAGAGATTACTAAAAGATATTTCGGAAGTTGTAAGAGCAAATTATGCTGTCTCAAAAGCAAATCAGCAAAACCTCCTCAAAGTTGAATTAGAACGAACAAACATCACCGATAAAATTGAAGAATTGAAGAGTAAGGAAAATTCTATTACAGCAATGATAAATGCTCAACTTTTAAGAGATGCCAAATTCTATATCCAAACAAATGATCTTCCATCATTAGATTATATGATACTAACTGAAAGTAAACTTGATTCATTAGCCAAATCGTACAGACCTTTTCTTGAAGGCATTCAAACGGCAAAACAAAAAGCGGTTTTGATGGAAGACTTAGCACGATATGATTATTATCCGAACTTCAACTTAGCTTTGCAATATTCTCAGCGAGATAAAATATCATCAACCAATATGCCGCTTAATGATTTTTTCTCCGTGATGGTTGGAATAACTTTACCATTGAATTATGGCGGAAAAGTAGCTTCAAAAGTAGAAGAAGCTGTGGCAATGCAAAATATGTATGAAGAGCAATATCAATATTCCCTTCAAATGTTAAACAGCTCTTTCGGTTCCTCATTGGCAAAGATTAACTCTTTACAGGAACGAATAAAATTAATTGAAGAAGCATTGCTTCCACAAGCACAGCAAAATTATGCGGCTTCGTTGTCAAGTTATCAAGTTTCTCAAATTGATTTTATAAATGTAATTGACGCACAAAACAAATTATATCAGGTAGAAACAAATCTTTACAGATTAAAATCGGAATACTTAAAAGAGATTAGTGAACTTGAATTTTTAACAGGAACAGAATTTTAGACAGGAGTAATTAAAGTGAAAAAGAAAATCATAATTATAGTCGGACTTGCAGTAATTGTAATCGCAGCAGGTTTGTATTTTATAATTAACTCAAATAGTGAAGAGACTACCGCTGCTTCAGAAAAACAACTTTACACATGCGGAATGCACCCTGATGTAATTTCTGAAGAACCAGGCGACTGCCCGATATGCGGGATGAAATTAGTGCCGATGAAAAATACTTCGTCAAAAAGCAGCGGTGAAAAGAAGATTTTATACTGGCGAGCACCGATGGACCCGAATGAAATTTATGACAAACCCGGAAAATCAAAAATGGGAATGGACCTTGTCCCCGTTTATGATGACGAAGCCGACGGCTCCGGCATTGTTTCAATCGATCCTGTAGTAGTTCAGAATATGAATGTCAAGACGGCTGTTGTTGAGAAGAAAGCGCTTTCTTCGGAAGTAATTACTAACGGCATTTTAACAACTAATGAAAAAACAGAATACATAGTTACTACAAGAGTGAATGGGTGGGTTGAAAATCTTTACATCAATTATACCGGACAGCCTGTGGCAAAGGGACAAAAATTGATGGACATCTATTCCCCCGAACTCGTCGCAGCACAACAAGAATTAATTACAGCGCTCAACTATCAGAAGGCTGTTAACAATACAAGTTTTAAAGATGTGCAGGAAAGCGGTGACGAGCTATTAAAATATTCTGTCAGAAAATTACAGCTTTTAGAATTATCTGAAAGTGATATTGAAAAAATAAAATCAACAAAAGAAATTAAAACTTATGTTACACTTTACTCACAAAATAGCGGAACGGTTTTAGAAAAAAATGTTCTAGATGGTCAAAAAATAATGGCGGGAATGCCGCTTCTAAAAATTGCGAATCTTTCCAGTCTGTGGCTGACTGCTGATGTTTACGAATATGAACTTTCTAAAATAAAAGAAGGTGCTAAGACAGAAATAAGATTTAATTATCTGCCTGGAAAAATATATGCTGGAAAAGTTTCTTTCATTTACCCCACGCTTGACTCAAAAACAAGAACTGCAAAAATTAGAATTGATATACCGAATTCTAAAGGTGAATTAAAACCTTCGATGTTTGCAAATGTAATTATTAAAGGAAAAGATTTGGGAGTCTATCCGGTTATTCCAGAAAATGCAGTGCTGCGAGGCGGAAGACGTGATATAGTAATTATTGCTTTGGGTGAAGGGAAATTTAAACCTCAGGAAGTTACTCTCGGCGGGTATTCGGATGGTTATTATCAAGTATTAGAAGGCTTAACAGAAGGAAGTAAAATTGTAACTTCCGCTCAATTCTTAATTGATTCTGAAAGTAATTTAAGAGCTGCAGTTAGTCAGTTTAAAGTAGGCGATAAATCCATTGAACATGAAAAGAAAGATGCTGCTAAAAATAATCAAGTTAAGCCTAATGAAGATGCAGCCGGCGTTGCAAATAAAAAAGCATCTAACAAAGCTGACGAAACGAAAGATGATTCAAATTCAAACCACGAAACGACTTCAACATTAATCAGAACAGGCGTTATTGATTTGAAAGCAATTGATAAAAATAAAGATGGAAAAGTTTATCAGGATTTTATGGATTGGAATGTAATTTCGGATGAGCCCGGAAGATGCCAGGTTTGCAATATGATTCTTCAAGAAATTACTCTCGAAGAAGCGAAAAATAATTTAATTAAACATGGATTTAAGGTTAAATAAAGATTGTTATGAACATGTCATTGCGAACGAGTCCTCGAGTGAAGCAATCTTTTACATTATGAACATGGCATTGCGAACGAGTCCCTGAGTGAAGCAATCTTTTAATTGGATTAGGAGATTGCTTCGGCTAATCGCCATCGCAATGACAATTGAAGAGAATATTGAACACAGTAGAAAAACAATAAATGCAAAATGGAGTTTTATAAATGGTAACCGGCAGCGAAAATAAAGACGGCTTAATCGCCAAGCTTATTGAGTGGTCAATAAATAATAAAGTAATGGTTATAATTTTAACTGCGGCTCTGATATTTGGTGGAATATGGGCTGTAGTTAATACCCCCATTGATGCACTTCCAGATTTGAGCGATGTGCAGGTAATTATTTTAACCGAATATCCGGGACAGGGTCCACGAATAGTGGAAGATCAGGTAACATATCCTCTTACTTCTAAAATGCTTTCCGTTCCTTTTGCAAAGGATGTAAGGGGCTACTCGATGTTCGGGTATTCAATGGTGTATATAATTTTTGAAGATGGTACGGACATATATTGGGCGCGAAGCCGTGTGCTTGAATATCTGAGCGGGTTGAGAGGTGTTTTGCCGGAAGGCGTTAGTCCGCAGCTTGGTCCTGATGCTACAGGTTTAGGATGGGTCTATCAGTATGTTCTTCAATCAGATAAAAGAGATTTACAAGAGCTTCGTTCATTCCAGGATTTCTTTTTAAAATATGAACTCACATCATTACCTGGTGTAGCCGAAGTTGCAAGT
>MNYQ01000099.1 GCA_001873185.1 Ignavibacteria bacterium CG2_30_36_16
TGTGGTTTTCAATCAATTCACCATTCGAATAAGTTGTATTAGTGTCTGTATAATCCATTAAAAAGTCTTGATGTGAAATTGCCTTCGGGTCATAAACGCGCGAATCTAATAATGATGAACGTTCAATTATAAAACTTCCGGGATTATTTGTGTATTCAAATCCGCCGCCTTTTGATGAAACTGAAGCGGCATCAACGGCGCCGGTTGTTACTAAGGGTGTGGAAGGTGAAGGATTACTTGTTGGAGACTCTTTTTGAAATCCCCCAATCCATAATCCGCCGTCAAAAAGATGTTCAATTCCGCTGCCAAGAGGATACTCGGCACCCGGCTGCTGGGGCCACAAACTAAATCCGTGCCCATATGTTCCAAAATTGGTAACAGTTAAACCGATGTTACCAATATTAGTGAATTTTGAGTTGTCATCATCTAATTTTTTGTACAATTTTTTCTCATCATCACCCGGAGCCAAAGTGAAGGCGAAGAATGAGAAGGCTGTAATTATAAGAAAAGCTTTTTGTCTCATTAAATGAAATTCATTTATTTTAAAAAATATTTCCCAATAAATTGTTCAAATGATCTACAATTCGGGATGGGAAAAATAAGGAGAATAAACTAATTAAAAAACAGAAATAAATTATTTTAATATTAACTCTAGAATAAAATAATCTTTTATTTGAGTTCAATTTAAAATAAGTGTTTTCTCCTCATCGTCCGTTAGTTGACTGATATAATTATTTAATTATTGAATAGTTCTCTGCCTCTTCAAGTAAATCATCAAGGCGATCTTTGGGCACTTCTGCTTCAGTCATAAATGATTGAAGAGTGACATCCATTTGATGAATAAGATTTCGTTTATAATATTTTGGCGCGTAGACCGAACCGTCAATCATATATATTCTTTTTGTTTTCTCATCAAAAAACGTATAGCTTATAAACGGACCGCCCATTCCCTTAATATTCAAATCCCAAAGACCCTGTATCATTAACGCATAACGACCTTTAAAATTCACTTCGTTGAGAGTGAAATAATTCTCAACCAAAACCACAAAACCACTGTCATCCGAAGTTTGGTAATATTTCTGAGTTAGTCGGTTGCGTACCGCTTTAATAGAATCTTCATTCAAATATGCCGGCGTCGCATTATCAATCCAATGAATAAAAAGCCATCGTTCCATATCGCTGCCCGGGGAACGACGAAGCCAAACGAAATTGTCTTCCGGTTTTTCCATCGCCACTTTAAAATCTGCCTGAACGTAAATTATCCAGCCATAATTTTTTAAGAAATGCCCCTCGACCTCTTTTTGTTCATACTGACTATTATATAAACTTTTGTATAAACGCTGGTCTGAAATTTTTTGAAACGAATAAAGAAGATTATCTTTTTCTTTAAGGATTTTAAATTCGAGTGCCTGCATAGTTGGAGCAGAAAGTATCATTACGATCTGGTCTTTTGCCCAGAGATCATATTTAATTAATGTAAAATCTTCTTCACTTTTAAATTTATTAATAATAACAGAATCAGTTACAGATTTAATAAACTGTGAAGTTACAGAAGTTGAGTTGAGAGGTGCAATAATAATTAGGTTTTTTCTTCTTTTATATTTTTCCAATTGATTCGGCGAGACACGAACAAGATTAAATAAATTTTCTGGCTGTGGAGTAAATATTGTTTTTTGAAATGTGGAATCTAAAGCATACTGCAGCTCTAAAAATTCTGCTGAATCTGCTACAACATAAATTTCATCTTCAGGTCCACGGGCGGGTTTATTGGAATAATCGCAAGAAGAAATAAGAAGTGGAAGAATTAAAATAAAAAGTAAATAAAAATATTTGTTCATCGTTACCTCGGTACGTTTGGCAGTATTAATGATAAGCCCGGCATTAACAGTAAGTACATTGCCCACATGCTAAAACCAATGGCTAATGGTATTGATAAATTATCATCTGCCCAGCCGAAAGAAATATTTTCTACAATAGCTCCGATAGCTGCGGCAGTGAATCCAATTAAAAACTCGGTTGAACTTCCAATTAATTTGGGAGTAAACAAAACCACAATGCTTGCACTTAAAAAGAATGTTAAAGTTCCTTCTAAACTTTTAGCAAGCAATTTGTGTTTTCCGAACTTTCTGCCGATAAGTGCAGCCGCCGTGTCACTGATTATCAAAATCGTAAAGGCAGTAACAAACAGCACCTTAGGAAATATTATAGCACATAGAAGCGCTGAAATCAGCACATATGTAGCTCCATTCAAATTCTTCTTTTTATTATCAACCTCATGTTTTCTTAGAAGGAAGCCGAAATATTTATAAAAAAATTTGGCAACACCGGGTAGATAATATCTTGATAAGTCGAGAGTAATCGCAAAAAAAGTTAAAATTCCGAGGATAGTTATGGATAATGAAGTAGGTATGAAATAATAAATAACCGGAATAGAAAGAGAGCAAAGATGAATTAGTTTCCTTACTAATTCATCTCTGTAATTAATAGTTCCATTATCAATTTGATTCATTGGTGAGCGAAGATTCTTTCGGTTTACGCTGCTCCATTAATTTTTTAACATGTTCGGGCACTGCACCCTCCTCCTCGGTTGAGGCACTACCATTCTTTTTCATCGGAGGGAGTTCTTCCCCTTTTATTAGTTTATCAATCTCTTCAGCATCTAAAATTTCTCTTTCAAGAAGTTCTTTAGACAAAATGTGAAGTACGTCTATGTTTTCATTCAATATTTTTTCAGCACGAGCCATAGCATCGGTAACGATCGATCTTATTTCTTCGTCTATTTCAATTGCCGTGTGTTCGCTGTAATCGCGGTGTTTTTGAATTTCTCTTCCAAGAAATATTTCTTCCTCTTTTGCGCCGTAACTTAACGGACCAAGTTTGTCACTCATACCCCATTCACAAACCATTTTTCGAGCAATGTTCGTTGCTTTTTCAATATCATTTCCCGCGCCGGTTGTATAATGGTTAAATATTAATTTTTCAGCTGCGCGTCCGCCAAGTGCGTAGGTTATTATTGCTTCGAGATAACCTTTCGAATAAGTATGTTTCTCATCAATCGGAAGATAACTTGTTACGCCAAGCGCCCTGCCACGCGGTATAATAGTTACTTTATGCACCGGATCAGCTTCGGGAAGTTTGCGGGCAACAAGCACATGTCCTATTTCGTGATAGGCAGTTGTACGTTTTTCTTCTTCTGAGATGATGAGGCTTTTTCGTTCCATACCCATCATCACTTTATCTTTCGATTCTTCAAAATCGATCATCTCAACTTTTTTCTTGTCCTTGCGGGCGGCAAGAAGCGCTGCTTCATTTACAAGATTGGCAAGTTCGGCGCCGGCAAGACCAGGAGTTCCTTTTGCAACAACTTCAAGATTAACAGTGCCATCTAGAGGAATATTGCGGGTGTGAACTTTTAAGATTCCTTCGCGCCCTTTCACATCGGGTCTGTCAACTACAACCTGACGATCGAATCTGCCTGGACGCAACAATGCAGGATCAAGTACATCAGGGCGGTTTGTTGCTGCAATAATGATAACGCCGTTATTTTGTTCAAAACCATCCATCTCTACAAGCAGCTGGTTTAATGTCTGTTCGCGTTCATCATGCCCACCGCCGAGTCCGGCACCGCGCTGACGACCGACAGCGTCAATTTCATCAATAAAAATAATACATGGCGCGTTTTTCTTTCCCTGTTCGAATAAATCTCTCACACGGCTTGCACCAACACCAACGAACATTTCAACGAAGTCAGCTCCGCTAATTGAATAAAAAGGAACACCGGCTTCTCCGGCAACAGCACGGGCAAGTAATGTTTTACCTGTCCCTGGTGGTCCTAAAAGAAGAACTCCTCTCGGTATTTTTCCACCGAGCCGTTGAAATTTAGTTGGCTCTTTCAAAAATTCGATAGTTTCACTTAATTCAAGTTTGGCTTCATCAGCGCCGGCAACATCTCTAAACGTTACAGTTTGCGAAGACTGAGTAATAAGCTTTGCGCGGCTTTTTCCAAAAGAAAAGATACCGCGTGAACCGCCTCCACCGCCTTGCATTTTTCTCATAATTAAAACCCAAACAGCAATTATGATAATCCAGGGGACAAATCCGAGCAGTATGTTCATCCATTCATTCGATTCTTTATCAAAAGAATAATCGATACCTTTTTTTTGCCAGAGTTCTTCTTGATCTTTTATCATCGGCTCAGGAAGGTAAACGCTGATTTGTTTTGC
Source organism: Ignavibacteria bacterium CG2_30_36_16 (assembly GCA_001873185.1). Classification (GTDB taxonomy): domain Bacteria; phylum Bacteroidota; class Ignavibacteria; order Ignavibacteriales; family Ignavibacteriaceae; genus CG2-30-36-16. The sequence goes on from MNYQ01000099.1 coordinate 4,224, forward strand.
TTGAGTTGAACGTCCATTAGCCGTAACTGTTGTTTCGCTTCGCAATACCGCTTTGAAATAGTAATCATTAATATCGGATTTAGTGATTACCGCCGTTTCAATCTTATCAGAATCGAGGAGTTGTTTATACTCTTTGAAATGAATTTCAACATAATTTGTTTCGCCGGTGCGAACCAATTGCATTATGATAACGGCGGCGACAACTACAGCGCCCCATCCAAAAACCATCCGGATAACTTTTGACCAATCGAAATTATCGTCAGGCTTCTTTTGCCCGCCGGGCGGCTTAATACCAGGCTTTTTTTGATTATTATTATTTTCTGACATAAACAGTTTGTTAGTTTTTAAAGACATTATATTCCTTATAATCATTCGCTTAAAACATATATATTTTTTAAGTTCCTAAATTTTTGAGCATAATCTAACCCGTAGCCGATTACGAACTTACTGGGAATGTTGAAGCCAATATAATCAATTTTCACTTCATATTTAAGGCTATTAGGCTTTACTAAGAGTGCACATACTTTCATGCTCGCCGGCGTATGCCTGCTGAATAGTTCTTCAATAAACTTTATCGAAAGTCCGGAATCAACTATATCTTCTACTATGATTATATCTCTTCCGCTTACGTCACAATTAAGTTCTTTAAGCAGTTTAACATTTCCGGAAGATATTTTTTCATCCCCATAACTTGATAGTTTGAAGAAATCAATTTCACAATCAGATTTTACTTCTTTAATTAGATCTGATAAAAATATGAAAGCGCCGTTTAGAACACCAATAAATACGGGTGTTTTTCCTTTGTAATCTTCAGAAATTTGCGCAGCCATTTCTTTTACGCGCCGCTGAATTGTTTCCTCATTGAACAACGTAACGAATTTTTCTGCCCCAACAATAACAACATCTTTTTCAATGCTGTCTATTTTATGCATAGTTGTAAAACCTTTCGGGTATCATCGGCTAATTTAAAACGGTTATCGATTCGTAAACCTACAACCCATACTATTTGTTCCTTGTGCAGCAAAACCAATTGTTCCTTTTTCTTATTTGAAGATATCTTCTGGTCAGTTAAAAAATCCGAGATTTTCTTATAACCTTTCATACCAAGCGGAATAAACTTATCTCCGGGCTGCCAGACCCTAAGTACAAATTTATTACCTGTGAATTTTTCACCGTTTAAATATTCCGTTCCTATTTTAAATGAGACATCCACTTTTTTAACTTTTTTTATGGAGATTTTTTTTCCGAATGCTTCAACAGTCCCGCCTATATTAATACTAACAGGCTCAAATAATTCTTTTGAATTATCTTCACAAAAAATAAGTTCGTCTTTCTCTCTGAAACAAATTATGCCTTTAGGTAATTCGGTTTTATGTCCCCGCTGGTTATTAATTAAAGTCAGAACTTTTTTAACGTCGTTAAAATTCAACACAGTATCAAACGTTTCTTCAATCTTCTCTTTCAATGATGCTGAGATTATTGCCGGATGAACTGCACTTAATTCTTTTAAAATTAAATGAAGATTATGCTTACTAACATAAAAACTTTTTTCCGAAACATCATGACTTAGCCGTGCAATTAATTCACTCTGCAAGCGAAATATTTCAGAAGTCCTAAAAAAAGTTGCTTCAAGCGAAGGATTAAACTTTTCCTTCAAGCGGGATATTATTTCGTTTCGCAGATAATTTCTTTCAAAATCACTGTTAAGATTCGTCTCATCGGTCATGGTTTCAATATTTTTATTTTTTAACCATAGTTGAATTTCATTTTTAGAAAGAACGAGCAGCGGTCTAATTATTTTTCCACGTTTATAAGGGATTCCCGACAGTCCCTTCGGACCCGCGCCTTTTACAAAATTTAAAAGAACAGTTTCAGCATTATCATCAGCGTGATGCCCTGTAGCAATTTTATTGTAATTATTTTTTTTAGCTATTCTTTCAAAAGCTGTGTACCTAATTATTCTGCCTGCTTCTTCAATAGAAATTTTATTTTTACTTGAGTAATCCTTCACATCTTTTTTTATTGAAAAAAACTCAACGCTAAGAGAACTGCACAAACTTTTACAATATTCCTCATCTTTATCAGAGGCTTCACCTCTAAGTTTGTGATTAATATGCAGAGCGCCAATTTCTAATTTGAATTTGTTCTTGTATTTGCAAAACATATGAAGCAAGAAAACCGAATCGGAACCGCCGCTTAATGCAACAAGCACTCTGTCGTATTTACTAATAAGTTTTTTTTCATCTATAAACTTTAGAACTTTTTGTTCCGTAGTTTTCATTATTGCTGGTTAATTTCCGTAGTTGGAGAATTTTCTGATTTGCTTTCCATTATTCTTTCCACATATTTACCGAGTACATCAAACTCGAGGTTTACAGTATCACCGGTAGTTTTATCAGAAAAAACAGTCTCATTCCAAGTGTGTGGAATAATGCCAATGCTGAATCGATTTCCTTCTAACCTGGCAACAGTCATGCTCACGCCATCTATAGCTACAGAGCCGACATAAATTAAGTATTTTTTAAAATCATCCGGTATAGAAATAGTCATAAAATGACTAAGAGATAATTCTTTCACATCCTCAACGATCCCGGTAGTGTCAATATGCCCAAGCACAAAATGCCCGCCGAGTCTTGCCTCCGCCTTTAATGGTCGTTCCAGATTTACGCGGCTTCCGATAATCAACTTACCGAGATTTGTCTTAAGTAATGTTTCCTCAATAGTATCGACGGCGAAAATATTATTGTCCAATTCAACAACAGTAAGACAACACCCGTTTACTGCAATGCTGCTCCCAATCTTAAGGTCGTGTATAACTTTTTTCGCTTGAAATTTTAGTCTATAACCATCGCCGGCATGAATTTTTTCTATCAATTTCCCGGTTTCCTCAACTAATCCAGTGAACATTTATTCCTCGTATAAAAATTAAAATTGATGGTTACAAATTTATAAAAATGAAATTGACTAAGCTATTTTTTTGATTAAGAAGCAGCAAATTGATTTCTATTTTACTTTGTTAATTCAAGCAATACGTCATCCCCAATTTTTTCGGCGGATGCAATTTTAACTTTTAAAGATTGTTTAATTCCGTTAATCCCGAGATTATTCACAACCGATAATCCGCTGCCGATAATTTTTGGAGTAATGAAAACCAATATGTCATCGAAAAGTTTTTGCTTCACAAAAGAAGTAAATATTTCACTCCCCCCCTCAACAAGTATTGAGGTAATATTTATTTTTGCAAGTTCCTGTAAAGTTACTTTAAGGTTGATTTTGTTGTTGCTGCTTTCCTTTACATAAATTATTTGAGCGCCGTGCGCAAGAAGTTTTTTTATTTTCCCTACTTTTTTTTTGCTTTCTTTAGAAGTTACCACAATAATATTATGATCATGATTGTTAAGAAACAAAGATTGTGAAAGCTTTAAGTCAAGTCTTGTGTCAATTACAATTCTTTTCGGATTTCTTCCTTCAGTTAATCGAACAGTTAAACTCGGATCATCTTTTTTTACTGTTCCAATTCCTACCATCACCGCATCATATTTTGCTCTTAATTTATGCACGTAACGTCTACTCGCTGTGCATGATATCCATTTCGATCTGCCCGAATCATCAGCAATTTTTCCATCTAAAGTTTGCGCAGCTTTTAAAGTAACATAAGGAAGTTTTTGAGTTATGTATTTGAAAAAAAATTTATTCATCGAAATACATTCGTTTTCCAGCACCCCTACCTTAACGTCAATTCCAGCTAATTTCAGTTTCTTAATTCCCTTTCCGCTTACAAGTGGATTCATATCCATTGTGCCGATGACGACTCTCTTTACTTTTTTTTCAATTATTTTATCAACACATGGTGGTGTTTTACCGGAGTGGCTGCATGGTTCCAGGTTAACGTATAAGGTTGAACCATCAATATCTTCACTTGCATTTTCAAAAGCATTGATTTCAGCATGATTGCCGCCGAAGTGTTCGTGAAAACCTGCTCCGATGATACGATCGTCTTTAATTAAAACGCAGCCTACAAGAGGGTTTGGGCTTACATTACCCGTTCCTTTTTTGGCAATCTCTAAAGACAATTTAATATATGATTCGTCTGTTAAATTTCTAATGCTATTCAATTTGTAAAATCTCAAATTCTAATAATCCGGCAGGAGCTTTAACCTGCACTCTGTCGCCAAGCTTTTTAGTCATTAACCCCTGTCCAACGGGTGAAGTAATAGAAATTTTTCCCTGTTGAAAATCTGCTTCTTCCGGGGAAACAAGAACATAATCAAAAAGTTTTCCTGTTTTAATATTTTTTATTTTAACCTTAGAAAGTATATGCACTTCGCCTTCTGGTAAATGAGAACCGTCTATTATCCTAACGCGCGAAAGCACATTTTCGAGTTTACTTATGCGAAGCTCAAATAAACCCTGTTCTTCTTTAGCGGCGTCATATTCTGCATTTTCAGAGAGATCTCCATGTGCGCGAGCTTCGGCAATTTTGCGTGCCATCTCTTTTCTGCCGTTGTTTTTCATCTCTTGCATCTCTTTTTCAAGCTCAAACAATCGTTCGCGTGTTAAATAAACAAAATTTGAGTCAGCCATAGTATCTAAAATTTCCATTTATCAACTTTAAAAAAAATTGCCACCGCTTTTTTGCGGTGGCACAATGCGAATCTATAAAATATCTGTTAAGTTGTCAAGTAAATGAAGTGCTAATTTAAATAAAATTAAAAAGAATGATCCATCAATCTTCAAATCACAAATTAATAAATGAGGGTCAAGTTAATTTTTGCAATAATAAATTAAGAAATTGCTTTTTTTAAAATTGGTTCCATCTCGCCCGAGTAATTATAAAATTCCAATAAGCGTTTAATTACAGAATCAACCACAGCATCCGGACAAGATGCGCCGCTCGTTATAATAATTTTTACGGGCTGCTTTGGCGGCAGATATTTTTCAGTAACGACTTCTGTTTTTGAATGAATATCAAAATGATTTATAACATTTTCCGAAATAAGATTTAGTTCGGATGAAATAAAGTATGTGGGAAGTTCTTTTTCACAAAGCTCGACAATATGACTTGTATTAGAACTGTTATATCCGCCAACTACAATTGCTAAATCTGCATCTTCTTTTAATACTCCATAAGTCGCTTCCTGATTATCGTTTGTGGCATAACATAACGTGTCGCGGGTATCTGCAAAATGTTGATTAATATTTTCCGCCCCAAATTTTTTCAACATCGTATCTTTTATATTTTTTGCAATTTCTTCGGTTTCCGAAGCAAGCATTGTTGTTTGGTTAACAACGCCAACCCGCTCTAAATCTTTTACCGGGTCAAAACCGGAAGAAATTTTATACTTAAAATATTCAAGAAAATCATCTGTTGATTTTTCACCCGAAATAAAATCTGCAAGAAATTGTGTTTCTTTAATGTCTCTAACAATCAACGCCGGAGCGCTTTTTATCGCATGCGAAAAAGTAGCGCGCGTTTCTTCGTGCGTATGTTTTCCATGAATAATTATCGTGTACTCCCCCTGTCCTAACTGTGCAGAGCGATTCCAAACTTTTTCCACAAAAGGACATGTAGTGTTGTACCGATAAGGATCAATTCCCAATTCGTTTAATTTTCTCTCAATCTCAAGAGTAGTTCCGAATGCTGGGATTATAATAATATCATCAGAATTTAATTCTTCCCATGGAATAATGTTTTTTCCCGAAGTATCCATTAAAAATTTAATACCCCTGCTATTTAGGTCTTTGTTAACTGCAGGATTGTGGATCATTTCGCTAAGCAGAAAAATTTTCTTGTCGGGATTTTCTTCAATTGTTTTATAAGCTATTTCAATCGCATTTTCAACGCCATAACAAAACCCGAAGTGACGGGGAATTAGAAATTGCACTTTTCCAAAATCTAACCGGGTAGAAGAAAAATCTTTCTTTCTTGGGTCGTTTAATTTTCTTGCATTTTTTATTCTTGCTATTATCTGACTGCGATAATGCAGAGGGATATCAAATTTTTTCATTTCTGTTCCGTATTTAGAAGGTTCACTTAATAAAATTGTAAATCATATCGCGGCAAGTCCGTTGGCTAACGGATTAGCTAACGGATTAAAAGTTGAAGGTTGAAAATATAAAAAATCTCTTGACATAAAAAATCTCCGTTAGCTAACGGACTAATGGATACATGACAACACCATAAATTTAACTTGAATAATTAAAATATATTCCTTAATATCTCACCAATCGAAATGCAGTTTATTCTAAAAGAAGGGTTGTGCAAGAAACATTTCTAATACGAGGCGGATATGAACATTAAGATTTTGCAGCTATTATATTTTTACTTTGTCAGCATAATTTTTTCGAGTATGATTATGTCGCAAACAAATCATATTGATAAATCGCCCGGCTACAATCCGTTAGCTAACGGACGGGCTCTCGATTCACTATACTCTGATACTTCTCCATTAAAACCCGATTATAGAAACCACAAAAACATACCGGAATATGATCCATCACTTATGCCGCTAAACTATGGATTCCCAAACGGCAGAAGCACCGGTGTTTGGACGGAGTTAAATCCTAAAGTGCCAAGAGTGGATTATTGGGGTGTTTATTTTATTAATACCGATACCGGATTTGCTTGTGGAGTAAATGGTGCAATTATCAAAACTACTAATAGCGGCGATAGCTGGGCCACTTTGAATAGTGGAATCACAAAAACACTCAAAACAATAGGAAGTTATGATGGCAGTTTGATTATTGCTGCTGGTGATAGTGGTATAATTATTACTTCAACAGATTTAGGTGAAACGTGGCAGATCATCAGTAGCAGCAGTAACCAAAATATCTGGAACATACAGATGCTAACCAAAAGAATTGGATGGCTTGTTGGTGAAGGCTCAACAGCACTTAAAACAACAGATGGCGGCAATATTTGGATAAATCAAACGACTCCACTTACAGGATTCGCTTATTGGGATGTTTCATTTCTTGATACTCTTTTCGGATATATTTCTTGTAATGGTGGCAGAATACTTAGAACAACTGATGGAGGAATGAATTGGGATGTAAAACAGGCAGGAGACAACTACGGGCTTTTTACAATAGAGTTAGTAACAAGAACAAAAGCCGTTGCTCTTGGGTTTGCGGGTAAACACGTTTATACAAGTGATGGAGGAGATAACTGGACATTTATAACATTTTTAGGTGGAAGTGAGCCAAATAATATTTCGTTCATTGACACGTTAAAAGGTTTTGCAGTTGGATTTGGTGGATGTTATGAAACCACTAATAGCGGTAGGAATTGGAATTGGAGAAGTGATATGGTAGATGGTGCAGGTATAACTTTCCCTGCTAAAAATGGTATTGGTTATTATGTTGGCAAAGTCCTGACAATACGTAAAACAACTAATGCTGGTATTGATTGGGACAAAGCAATTATCAATGATGATTTTATAGATGTGTTTTTTACGGATGATAACACTGGGTGGATAGTAGGACAAGAACTGTATAAATCTATTTTATACAAAACTTATGATGGTGGAGCTACTATTTTACCCGTCCAAAATTTTCCAGGTGAAAATCCATCATCTGTATATTTTTTTGATAATTTAAATGGAATTGTTGGTGCAAAAGACAAAATATTTAAAACATCTAGTGGTGGTATTAATTGGGAAGCTCAAAATATTAGTGGATATGATAGCTTATTGACTGGCAAAGTATTTAAACGCTTTTATTTTTTAGACAACGGGTTTGGATGGGCTATGAATGCGGGTTGTGTTGTAAAAACTACAGATAATGGGAATAATTGGTTTATAGTTTTTAAATTATTAAATGGTACCACGCTTACGGGTTTTAATTTTACTAATGAACAAATTGGTTGGATAACCTCTACTTCAGGTTTATATTATACTACTGATGGGGGAGTAAACTGGATAACTCAAAATAGATTTCAATATTATAATTTACGTGACATCTATTTTAATTCGAATATGCATGGTATGATAACTTGTTCAGACACATTATTTTATACTGTCGATGGTGGTACGAACTGGTTGGTAGATAACAGTGTCGTTAATTTGGGATATGCGAGATTTAGTAATGAAGCTCTCAATAATATTTTTTTAGTTGGCGGAAGAGGGTACACTTATCAATCTACAAATGCAGGTGAAAGTTGGAATGAAGTCATTGAAATAAAAAATTCCGGAATTACATTTATTAGGTTAAATGAAGTCAATAAAGGTTATACAATCGGTTTAAAAGGACTAGTAATAAAATATTATGATGAAGATTTACCCGTCGAACTTACTTCTTTCGATGCTTCAATTAAAGATGAGAACAAAATAATATTGAGATGGAGCACTACTACTGAAACAAATAATAGAGGATTTACGATTGAAAGTTTAAAAGTTGATAAATTAGATGGATTACAAGGCTGGGAAAATGTCGGTTTTGTCGATGGTGCTGGTACTACAACAGAAAATCATCATTACTCTTTTGTTGACGAAGGTTTAACCGCTGGGAGATATTCTTATAGACTTAAGCAAATTGATTTTGATGGTACGTTCGAATACAGTAATACAATTGTAATAGAAATTGCATCACCAACTGAGTTCAAGTTAAATCAAAACTTTCCCAATCCCTTTAATCCCGAAACAAAAATAGAATTTCAAATACCAACAACTTCTAATGTAAATCTTACTGTATTTAATGTTTTAGGAGAGAAGATAAGAGAAATTGTGAATGAAAAATTAGATGCGGGATACTATGGATTTGTTTTTAATGGAGAAAATCAATCAAGTGGAACATATATATATTCTTTAAACTCAGAAAATTACACTGCATCTGGAAAAATGATTTTATTAAAATAACCCGTCAAAGGTTGATGGGATATAACAAATAAAATACTCAGGAGGCTTTATGAAAGCATTTATTTTTGTTCTTTTGTTAGTTACTTCAAGTTGTTTGGTTCATGCCCAGCAACAAAATAACCTTCCACCGCAAGCTGGACCCACACCAGATGCATCTCTCTTATTACCTCAGAACCCTACAAACGAGAACTTTCCAACACCTGAAAATATTTTGGTTGTTTATAAAATTTCAGTTAGTTCTGATTCTATTTCAGAAAAAATTGCCAATTATTATCAAAATAAAAGAAGCATACCGACTGTTAATATGAAAAGGATAGATATTCCTCAATCATATACATACCCAGAGGGTGTTGCAACTCTTTTTGATAATGGTGAAGATATAAGAAGCACTGGTAATCTTGGTTGGCGCTATACCAATGATTTTATAGCTATTCCAATTCAAAATTATCTAAATAATACTATAGTAAACGGGCAGCCTTTAAAGAACAGAATAAAATATATTGTTTTTTGCAAAGGCATTCCACATAAGATAAGATATGAACCTTATGATCCAAACTGGTCATCGAGATATAGACTCCATGCTTCTGTTGGCGCTCTTATTTCTTTAATTAATCAACCAGATGGTAGAAATTTTCTTCAACTTTTTAATACCCACGTGTCTTCGCATAATAATCCGCTTTTTGGTGTGGATGTAGGTTCAACGATGAATTACAGATTTAAATCTAATCATTTTGTTAATGCTGGTGGTTGGTATACCCAATATTTAGTGTCATGGTTAAATGGTGATAATTATTCTGATGTTGTTGGAATGATAGACAAATCTGCTACTCCTAATTATTCGGGTCAAAAAACTTGAATAATTGATGATGATCCGTACGCTACTTATAATAACTTTTCAACTGTAAATCAAAGTCTGGTAAGCAAAGGATTTACAACCGTATATGACAATTCTACTACATGGATAACATCTGATCCGAATCCCATCATCGGATATTTATCAAATGGAGTTCATACGACTAATCCAATGCCACCAACATATATTCGGGATGTACTCACATTCAACTATGTGAATGGAGCTAACTTCTTAAGCTGGGAAAGTTTTAATGGGTTTAGTTTTGGCGAAAGTAGAGGTGGTCAAGGATTAATTTCAGATTTTATTTTTAAAGGTGGCACAGGTGGCAGTGGTCATGTATATGAACCATGGACTGATGGTGCGACGCAGGATTATTATACTATGCCTGCGTATGCCATGGGTTACTCAATTGTTGATGCACAATATCAAGGGATTTATTATAATGCATGGCGAAACATAGTTGTCGGTGATCCATTAACAGCCATAGCCTGGGGCAAACAAACTTTACCGGACAGCATTGTTTTTGAAGATGTAAACTTAATTACAGGCGAGTTGGATATAGCGGGAAACGCAGCGTTTATAACTGACGGTACAACTTTAAGATTTAAACACAATGGTTTTATAACCGGTGAAGGTTATCTGATTGAGTTGGGTAGGGATTATGTTATAGAAACTATTGATTGGAATAAATCGGTATTTAAAAGTAAATATAACAATCATCCAATGTTAATATGGGCGCCGTATCCGGGGGAAGAATATGTGTATGAATATAAAATTTACAGAAAATGGGAATCAGCCGGTTTTGAATTAATAGGCAGCGCAAGTAATGAAGAATTTGTTTTTG
>MNYQ01000163.1 GCA_001873185.1 Ignavibacteria bacterium CG2_30_36_16
ATATTGATAAATAAGGATGAATACAGTGGGAAGAAAATTCTTCCCACCAGATGATTATTATTTATCACCATCATCCAGCTATCCCTGGCAAGTTGCTCGCCAGCAGAGCTTGCTTCCGTTTTACTGGATAAGTTAATATACGAGATATTGAAAAATTTATCAAACAGAATTTTATTTATGCAAATATTCTTAAGACGCATTTCTTACCCGAATTCTGTTTTGTCTTGCTTGCTCAAGTTTACGTTCTCTTTCTAGCAGCCGTTCATCTATTCTATTAAGAAGAAAATCTTCAGGTGTTAAATGATATAAAGAACTATGAAGACGTTTGGTCCTGACTTCTGCCAATTAGTGTGACAAAATTTTGAATAATTTATTAAGCATGTTCTGTGTTTTGGGTGCTATTTCTGGTTTTATTAAAAAAGTCTCTCCGTTTTTTATCAAAAAGTTTAACATAAGTTACAGACTAAAAAAAACCCACAATTTACTTTATGATATTTTCATTTCTATTTCTAAAAACTTAGCAAAATATCAAAGTAGTAAAACAAATATATAATTGTGATAGAATTTCATCTGCTTTATTGTAAAAGATTTAATTTCTTCTTTATTTCTGCCACTTCCAATATTGTTCGTTGGTTTGTTTTTCTTTTGTCATACAAAGCAACTTGCACTTCGGTAGCAGCGCTGGAGGTATTTGATTCTCAGAATGCGTACAGTTTTTTTTATAATTTGATGCTTCGTGTGACAAATTACGAGAAATATCTCTTATTTGCTCTATTTTCTCAACTTTTTTTTGATTTTTTAAAAGTGGCAGAAGTCAGGATATAAAGAACTATGAAGACGTTTGGTATTATAAAAATCTATAAACTTTTGAATTTGAGTTTTCGCATCATCCATATCAATAAAGGAAGACACGGATAAACATTCCTGATTAATAGTGCTATGAAACCTTTCAATTTTACCGTTGCTTTGAGGATAACAAATTGAAGTTTTTATATGAGTAAGTCCGGCAAATCTTAAGTACTCAGTAAAATCTTTAGAGATAAACTGGGTTCCATTATCAGAAATAATTCTGGGTCTAACACCCGGAAATTTCTCTAAAGCTTTTTGTAAGGTAAACTCAACATCATATTCCTGCATATTAAGACGAAGTTCATGATTAACTATAAAACGACTGTAGCCATCAATAATGTCAATCAGAAATAAAAACGTTCCTTTGAAATTAACATACTTAATATCGATATGCCAGTGCTGATGCGGCTCTATTGGCTGCTCAAAACCATTTCCTTTTGGTTTTGATTTTACTCTGTTCCAGCGATTAAGCATGTTGTTTTCTTTAAGGATCCTATAGACAGTGCTAGGAGAAACCGCCACAACATTTTTGTCAAGCATCATGTACGCAAGACGCCGGTAACCTTCACCGTAATTTTTATTAGCAAAGCGGACGATGGCTTGTCTTTCCCAATCTAATATCCAGTTATTCTTTGGTACAGCAGCGTTATGATGATTAGGCATTCCAACCCGATATTTCCACTGGTAATATTTGCTTTGGCTAATTCCAATCATCCGGATGAGCTTATTAGCATCAATATCTGTTATGGGATGAATCATGGAAACAAACTCAATAATATTATCTCTGACATCTGGTTCTGTCCATTTAGCATTCAGTTGTCTCCATATTAGATTAATATATGCGTGATATTTTTCTGCCAGTTCACTTATGGGAACATTATTATCAAGCAGCTCCTTAAGATTATAGCTTTTTGTTCAGCGCTTAAATGTCTTCTCTGGATCATGGAATTTCTCCTTTTAAATATATCTTAAAATATTACTATCAAATTCCATTTCCAATTGAAGCGTTACATAATTTAGTCTCTAACTAAACGTATTTTTTGTCCCCTTTGGTATCATTTGATGCCTTACTTAGGTATCATATGAGACTATTTAATTAAAGTCATTTTTCTAATTGAGCGATAACCATCAGTTTGCAATTCATAGAAATAAATATCCGACGATTGCTTGGATGCATTCCAGGAATAACTATAACTGCCTGCTTCAAGATTTTTGTTCACCAATTCACCTACTCTCTCACCTATCTTGTTGTAAATTGTAATCTTTACATGAGTTGCTTTAGGAATGGTAAACGAAATATTGGTTGATGGATTGAATGGGTTAGGAAAATTCTGGTTTAGTACAAAATCGATTGGAGCGTTTATATCAAGCTGAATGACTTTTAAATATGATGATGATCCATCAAAATCTATTTGCTTTAGTCTGTATTGATATTTTCCGCTCGATAAATTTTCATCCCGATAAGAATAAGATTTAGTTTCCGTAGTTGTACCATTACCATTTACAAAACCAATTTTTTGCCAATCTGTACTTACAGATTTTTTTTCAATTTCAAATCCACTATTATTTAACTCACTTGCAGTTTGCCAGGTAATATCCACATTGCCTCCATTAACAGATGCACTGAATGATACCAGTTCAACCGGTATAATTGCATCATAGTTGATGAGCATCTTTAACCTGTTAAAAGCATCCGGATTAGTAACGGTATAACTGCCGGAATCAACCATATTAACATTAATCAGATATCCGTTAATAATGTCCTGCAAAACCCCTGTTATGCTCTGTGGAAAATCCCAGGTTATATTTATTACAGTTCCTGTCCCGGGCTGATAAGCCAGTCTAAATTCTTTCTCTCCCGTAAATGGTAGAACAGCATTTCGATAATCATCATAGGAGCCAAGAGTACCGGTAAAGTTATTATCCGGCAAAAAGAATCTCGCTTCAAAAGCTCCCGGTGGCGGGAATGGCGGAAGATCACTTTCTCCTAACAGTATATCTATTCCATCTGTAGCCGTTGAGTCAAGACCAAAATGGAGATTCTTACTTCCACCTGCTCCATCATCTATCAATATAGAAGTGCTGATATCTGCCTGTGCAAAAAGTTGGAAAGTGAATGTAATTAAAAACAAAAGAAGGATCTGAAAAATACTTTTCATCTTTATATCCATAAATTAGTTAAAGTAATGAATCCGCCCTCCATTTCTGAAGGGCGGCAATTATATAATTATTTCAAGAACAACATTTTTCTGGATTGTGTAAAATCACCGACTGTCATTCTGTATATGTAGGTTCCGCTGCTTACAAAATTTCCACTGTTGTCTTTACCATTCCAATTTGATGTGTAAGTTCCGCCTTGTGCATTACCGGAGAACAATGTTGCAACTTCCTGACCAAGCATATCATATACCTTAATTGTCACTAATCCTTCCTTTGGAACTAAGAATTGTACACTTGTACTTGGGTTAAATGGATTTGGGTAGTTCTGCTCTAAGGCATACTCTATGGGTAATGTTGCTGTAACTTCGCCTGATAATATCACAAGTTTGTTTACTAAGTTGTTTGCTATGGTTAGTTCTTCTCCTGAACTCAAGCTTACATTTACTATCTTTCCGCCAGCATCCTGTAATTGAATCCTCATTCCTTCTACCTTTATTCTTACAGGATATTCTATCCCTTGCATCTGAATTGTTTGCTGACCAGCGCTCAGGTTCTCTGCATATCTGCTGCTACCATACCGTATGTCAAACAATCCTGATGGCGGAAGCGGCGGAAGTTCGTAATTGTTAAGATCAACCTCTCCACTTATTCCATACAGTGTATAATTCTTTCCCGCATTATCTGTGATTGTTATCTTTCCCCAACTGTCATCTATTACTTTAGCTACAGTCGATGTACCTTTGAATAATGGTGGTGGAAGTGTTATTTGTCCCGCACTCGCAAACTTTGCCCAGTATCCATAACCGGCTACTAGTTCTGTTACAGCCTGATAGCCGCCTGTACCTGAAAATCCATAGAATGAACCTTGTGGGGCTGGTGTTATTCCGGAAACGGCTGCATTGTAATCATAGCCGCCCAGCATATTCCACCCGGCTACTACGCTTATCGGATCGTAGGGAACATATTGTATTCCTCCAGCAGGCCATTCATTTCCCGTGTTGTATGTCTGGTTTCCATTATTTTTCATCCAGTATCCCTCCCCGGGGGTGGTAGTAGTAATAACCTGGTATCCAGCGCTGTATTTATAAACGTTGCCGATTCTTCCTGCCCACCAGTTTTCTACGCCCTGTCCATTCGGATTTACTCCCGGTACCGAAACCATGTTCCAGCCGTCTCCAACTGTTACTGTTAATTGGAAAGTTGTGGGTATTACTGCTGGAATTGGAATACTCGCAAATTTGTAACATGGATCATCGCTGTTAATAATTGTAAAGTTACCAGCAATGTACATCAACGAATTTGTGCCATCTAAAACGAAAGAAAAAATAGTACCGGTTAACGGATTAATAGGTCTACCTAACTGAGGATTCCAACTATTAGCAGTTGCAGTCGGAATATCAATTGCTGCTATACCTGCTGTTCTTGGATTTGCACCAACCGATGTGAGTGCACCACCAATATATAAGTTAGAGCCGGCAACTTTTAAAGATGTGATTCCTAAAGTAAATAAAGGAACAGTGAGTTCTGCATTCCACGCGGTAACATCTCCTGTTATTGCATCTATGGCCGCAAGACCCCTTCTACCTGTTGTTCCGACAGTATCGAAATTTCCACCTACATAGACAATTGAATTAGAAACATCCATAGCAAAACCGTGAAAGCCGAAACCTGTGTATCCGTTACCGGCATTTGGATTCCAGGGTAACACACTACCCAGAGTATCATCTACAGCAGCAAGACCTTTTCGGAAACTAATTCCTACAGTTTCAAAATCACCACTCAAATACACTGTTGAGCCTGCAAATCCGAATGCTCTCACATAATAACTCGAGCCTGCAATGTCGAGGGATGGATTCCATGCTGTAACATTTCCAGTTATAAGATCAACAGAAGCTACATTGTTCCTTACCGAATCGCCTATAGTACTGAATGCTCCACTAATATAGAGTTTGTCATTGTTGACAGCAAGGGTGTACGGAACAGGGTAGTTAAATATTGTTGTAGATAAGAAATCAACCGGAAGACCGGTAGTTTTGCTAATTGCTGCAAACTTGCCTCGCGGTATTCCGCCAATCATATCAAATGCGCCGCTTAGATATATGTTTGGTCCATACTCGACCATGCTACTCACAATTGCACCTCCTCCTGTTAAAGTAACATTTGGATCCCACGATGTGACCTGCTTAGTTGATAAGTCAACGGCAGCAAGACAGTTTCTGTTTACACCATTTACAGAAAAGAAAGCTCCACCTGCAAAAACATTATTACCCATAAGACTAATTGAATTCACAAATGTATTCTCTCCATCCGCCGGATGAGGATCCCAGGTTGTAGCCAATCCTGTTGCTTTATCAATAGCAGCAAGATTTATTCTCGCCACTCCCCCGACTGCAGTAAAATAGCCACCGGCATATACAACACCATCAGTAAGTAACAGACTTGTAACTCCTGTAACCTTAGTTGAGACCCCAAAATATGGCGAAGTAATGTCCGGATTCCATGGAAGTAATGTTCCCACGCCGGTTCTTGTCATTGCTCCTATCTTATTTCTTACAACATATTGAGTTTTGAGCCTGGTAAATTCTCCACCAAGAAATACAGTATCGCCGGATATGGCTAAAGATGTTATCGGGCAATAACTGGTAGAGAGCTGGGTGTATCTTGGATTTGGTGCCCAAGCAGTAGTATATACTCCACCAACAGGATGCGTATAGACTGAGCCGGCTCCATATTTAGCAACACCGCCAAGTTGGGATAGGTTGCCCCATACGTATAGTGTTGAATCATTATCTGCTAGTAGTAACCCTTTTACAATAAATGATTCAATTCCATTTTGAGGTGACGCGCCAGGATTCCATGCTGTTGCAGTACCTGTTACACTATCAACAGCAGCAATATAACTACGAGGAAAACCGCCATTTATATTAGTAAAATTTCCTCCAAGATAGACAAATGAGTCCGAGACGGCAATTCCGAAAACAACATTATTTAAATCCGGATCCCACGCTGTTGGCGCTCCCGTTACGATATCTACTGCCGCAGCATAATTTCTTGATAAACTTCCTAACTGAGTAAAATATCCGCCGATATATACTCTGGACCCCCGTAAGACTATGGCTTTCACCGAGCCATTAGGATTGGGGTTCCATGTTAGATCTACTGTTTTATCAGCATTTATATGAGCCACATAATTTCGAAACACGGTTCCAACTTTTGTAAAGTGTCCTCCAATATATAATCCTCCCCGACCATCAGGAATACACACTTCAACAACATCATTTACCTGCGGAAATGTCTGATCATACACACCTGATGCAGGATCCAGCGATACACCGTATCCTGTGTTAGGTCCGATGTAGTTAAAGTATCCGCCTAAGTAAAGTGTGTTCCCGTCCTGTACAATGGCACTAAAGCCTCCGTTAGTTACCGGAAGATCTGCTGTAACTAACTGTCCCAGAACGGTTTGAGAAAAGAGTACCACAAAAGCACCAAGCCATAAAACAGATATTATCCTTTTCCGCGTATTTAATTTATGTGTAAATCTTTTCATTATTACTCCTTTTAATATTTGTTTTCCGTTTGCTAATATGGATTCTGAGTGAGAAATAATAAATACCGCAAATGCAGTAAATTAAATCTTCCTTTTCTATTTTGGCATCTCTAAAAACATCAACAGAGATAGGGCAGGTTGGCGTTAACGCCGACCTGCCATACATTATTTATTTTCCACCAAGCAGTAAACAAAGATTTTAGAGATGACCTTTTGATACTATTTTAAAATTATCATCTTTTTTGTTTCAACATATTTCCCTGACTGCAATTTGTAGAAATATATTCCCGAACTTAGATTTGATGCGTCAAATTCAAGTTTATATATCCCTGCAGAAAGCGGTTTATTTAGTAGTTCCGACACCTGCTGTCCGATAGCATTATAAATTCTTAAAGTAGTAGGAAGTACATTCTCTGAATTTGGAATAGTAAACTTAATTGTCGTTGACGGATTGAATGGATTCGGATAATTCTGGCTTAACTTAAAATATTTTGGCTGATTACCCAGTGTTATTTCAACTTCATTGCTGTATTTTACTTTACCATCATTATCAATTTGTTTAAGTCTATAAACATATTTCCCGTTATATCCAGCATTATCACTAAATGAATAGTCCTTTGGAGAGCTGCTGTTTCCATTACCAGCAACAAATCCGATTTTTTCCCAGTCCGGTTTGCTGTAGTTTGTACCAATAGGAAGCAGTATGATCTGTCGCTGAACTTCAAATCCATAATTATTTATTTCTGTCGCGGTCTGCCAGTTAAGTTTTATAAATTCACCATTTTGCATAGCAGAAAATGAAACCAATTCAACGGGAAGCGCCCCAGCAGAAATATTAATTTTAGCTAAATATGAACCGGGATCACCGTCATTGATAGTTGTAAAATCTCCCGCAACATATAATAATTCATTTCCATTGTCTATTTCAAATGACACAACTTTTGTAGCAGTTCCAATTCTATTCAACTGGGGGTTCCAATCCATTACTGATGCCGAGAGGATGTCTATTGCAGCAACCCCTGTTCTCGCATTTCCTTCAACCGTCGAGAATTCACCCCCGATGAACAAAGTAGAGCCTGCAGTTCCTAGTGATGTAATTCCTAGAGAACCTGAAGGAAGTGTGATAACCGGGTTCCATGAAGCAATACTTCCTGTCGAAGCATCTATTGCAGCTAGACCCCTCCTCCCGGTAGTGCCAACTGTATCGAAATTTCCTCCTACATAGACTATGGAATTGTAAACCGTCATTGCATAACCCCTAAAACCTGTACTTGCGGAAGAATTCCCCAGGTTTGGGTTCCATACTAATGCGCTTCCGAGAGAATCATCAACGGCAGCGAGACCCTTCCTCGGGCTGCTTCCCACATTTTCAAATACACCGCTCATATATACCGTTGAGCCGGAAAAACCAAATGCATTTACATAGTAGGTTGAGCCGCTGTCAATATCTGGATTCCACGCTGTAATATTTCCCGTCGTAAGATCTACAGCAGCTACATTATTCCGTGCCGAATCGCCTATGGTAGTGAATGTTCCGCTGATATAGAGTTTGCTGTTATCAACAGCTAAAGTGAACGGGGCATTAGTAAATGTAGTAGTCGGTAGGAACTCTATTGGAAGCCCTGTTGTTTTAGAAATGGCTGCAAACCTGCTGCGCGCTGTTCCGCCCACTGCATCAAATGTTCCGCTGATATATAAATTTGACCCGTATTGAACCATTTCGCTCATAAAGGCAGCTGCTCCCGTATATGTGACATTTGGGTCCCATGAAGTAACCTCTTTAGTCAATAAGTCAACAGCCGCAAGAGAATTTCTGGTTACACCATTTACAGAATTGAAATTTCCCCCGGCAAAAATATTACTACCGGTTAGACTGAGAGTATTTACCAGCATATCCTCTCCGTCAGCTATATGAGGATTCCAGGAGGTTGCCACTCCCGTCCCGCGATCAATGGCAGCAAGATTACTTCTTGTTACTGCACCGACCGATGTGAAATACCCTCCCGCGTACACAACACCTCCAACAACTTCCAGGCTGGTAACCCCGCTAACTCTACTTGAAGTTACATAATTGGGTGCAGTTATGTTCGGGTTCCATGCTAGTATTGTACCAGCGCCGGATCTTGTCATGGCTCCTATATGATTTCTTGTAGTATATGCAGTTTTTAGTCTTAAAAATTCACCGCCTAGGAAGACAGTATCACCCGAAATAGCTAATGCTTTAATTGCACAATTCGTGCTGTTATTAGAAGCATATCTCGGAGAAGGAGTCCAAGCAGTTGCATAAGTATTATTATTATTTTCAGGATGCGTATAAAGAGAGCCGGCTCCATATTTGGTAGTGTAGCCAAGCCCCGAAATATTACCCCATACATAAAGTATGGTATCATTATCTGCAAGTAGTAAACCTTTTACTACGTATGGCTCAAGAGCGTTTAAACTTAAAGCTGTAGGATCCCATGATGTTGCAATACCGACACCTGTATCGGTTGCTGCAATGTTAAGCCTTGCAGCGGCTACGGCATCACCGCGGACATGAGCGAAATTTCCTCCAAAGTAAACGATTGAGTCCGAAACGGCTATACCGAAAACAAGTCCATCACAGAGGGGATCCCATGATGTCAATACTCCTGTTACAGCATCAACAGCCGCAATATAATTTCTTTCAACACCTCCTATATGTGTAAAATAGCCGCCAAAATATACTCTCGAACCGCGTAATGCAATGGCTTCTACCATAGCATCCGGAGCTGGGTTCCATGTCAAATCTACACTATTATCGGAATTGATATGAGCAATATAATTTCGAAAGACCGACCCAACTTTTGTAAATTCTCCGCCGATATAGACGCCGCCTTGACCATCGGGAATAGATGCATTGATCTCGCCGTTTACTTTCGGAAATGCCTGAACATACGTGCCGGATGAAGAATCCAGCAGAACTCCACTTCCTGTATTTGGACCGATGTAGGAAAAGGCTCCGCTTACGTAAAGTGTGTTCCCATCCCGCACAACTTCATTCATTTCTTGAGAATTTGTTACTGGAAGATCTGCTGAAACTAACTGCCCCCGGGCTGTTTGTGACCATATCAAAAAAAGACACAAAGCCATAAAACTGGCATAATCCTTCTTTGCACATGTAATGCGAGTATAGATGTTTATCATAACAATCCTTTGTAATAATTTGTTTTCCGTTTGCTAATATGGATTCTGACCGGGGGATTTCAAATACCACAAATGCAGTAAATTATATATTTGTCCGGGAGATAGTTTCTATTTCTTTAACGGCAAGGATTTTTAATTGGGGGAAAGGATTTGCTTTGATTAAGAGGATGTAAAATAAATTGTTTCAATACCGTCCTCAAATTATTTAAATATAAAACTCTTGGAACCTAGCGCCTTTGAAACTGCTTCTGTTTTTGAATGGACATGCAGTTTTTGATAAATATTTCTTAAATGTGTTCTCACTGTTTTGGGACTAATAAATAATTTATCTGCAATTTGTTTAAGTGTAATTCCTTTTACTATATATTCTAGTATTTCATATTCTCTTTTGGATAATTTATCAGTTTCATCCTCTAATGGAATTCGTTTGAAAATATTCAGCATCTTCATAGCAATTTGAGAACTTACCGGCGCGCCGCCATCTTTAAGATCATTCAATATTTCAATAATTTTCCCCGGAGGGGTTTTCTTTAAAATATAACCTTCAGCGCCGGCTAAGATTGAGGTAAAAACTCTATCATCATCTTCAAAAACTGTCAGCATAATAATTGAACAATTTAGATTCAATTTTTTAATTTCCTTTAGGCATTCAATGCCATCCATGCCAGGCAGACCAATATCCATTAAAACGATATCGGGATTTAATTCTTCAATATTTAGAAGTGCACTCTCTGCATCTGGAAATGCACCAATAGTCTTATAATCTTGGGCTTGATTTAATAAATACTGTAAACCATTCCTTATCAAATCATCATCTTCAACAATAACTATTTTTGTCTTGCTCATAAATTAACGCTCATAAATATTAAAATTGTCACATAATGATATTCTATAAATGGAAAAATTGAAATGCCTCAAATGATGTATTTGTCAAGTTTTGTTTGACAAAAATTTATTCTAGTTCCGAAACCTGGGATAGCTTCAATTTTCAATTCACCATCTAAAAATAGCGCTCTCTTCTTCATATTTTCAATACCCATGTGTAGTTTCATACTAGAGTTTTTAAAATTTTCTGTAAAACCAACACCATTATCTTGAATAGAAAAAATAAAGCTATTTGCTTCTACAAGTATATTGATTTCAACTTCATTCGCTTCGGAATGCTTGATTATATTATTTAATGCTTCTTTAAAAATTAAATATAGGTTTCTCCTAAACTCCGGGGTAATTGAAACAGCAGGAATTTTTTCAGATATGTTCAATTTACTATTTATTTTTTTTACTTCTAAAGTCTCGTTTGCTAATTTTGTCATATAATTCACAAGGTTTTCTAAATTATCGTAGATAGGATTTATTGACCAAATAATTTCATTCATTGTATCAATAATTTCTCTTGCCATTTCTCCCACGGCAAGCACTTTTTTAGATATTAAAGAGACCATTGATTTAGAACTTTCCTTACTCAAATCATCATTTAGTAATTCACTTAATACAACAATTCTTGTCAAATTTGAACCGATTGAGTCGTGCATATCTTGAGAAATCCTAGTCCTCTCTCTTTCTAAAAGTTGTGCTCTTTCCAAATATACTAACCTTTTCTTAACTTTATAATAGATATATCTTTTAATAGAAATATAAATTAAACATACCAGTAATAAAGCTGTTAATGTACCAAACCACCATGACATCCAGAACGGCGGTAAAATAGTAAACTGAAATTCAAGCGGACCGCTAATATTAGCAGTATAATCTTTACCCCAAATTTTGAAAATGTAATTACCGGGAGATAAGTTAGTATATTCTTTTTTAAAATTTGAAGTCCATGGTAAAGGGTATTTATCTAATCCAACTAATTGAACTTTAAACCTATTATCACTTTCTTTATAAAAAGATAACAAGGAAAAATCGAATACAATATTATTTTGATCATATGATAAATTCATTCCGGATTTTAAAACATCATTAGATTTCCTTTGAGATATTAAAAGATTTGTAATTAATATCCTTTTGGGTGATGTATCTTTTAATTCTGTATACGGATTGTAAAACGCAGCTCCTTTTATAGTTCCTACCCAAATTCTTCCTTTGGAATCAACAAATATGGATCTAACTTGCCCTTCATTACTTTGAAGTCCATCCTCTATGTTGAAGTTATCAACTGAATAGCCGAAATTATTTTTATCAAAATCAGGTTCAGGAGTCAGTCTGTCAACTCCCTTATTAGTCAAAAGGTATAATCTATTTTTATAATCCTCTTTTATTCCATAAACAACGTTATTTGAAAGGCTTGGTGTGGAGGATTCATTAAAAGTAATCCAGTTTTTATTATATGGATTAAAACAAGAAACACCATTACTTAAAGTGCCGCACCAAAGATTACCATTGTTAGAAATATAAATGCTGTGAACAATATTACTTGCTAATCCGTCACTAACAGTATAATTATTAAATTTTCCGTTCTTGAAGTTGGAGACCCCTGTTCGCGTACCAAACCACATACTTCCGTCCTTCCCTTCAGCAATAGACATCACAAAATTACTAATTAACCCATCTTCTGATGTAATTCTATTCCACAATCCATCCTTATAGTAAACCACTCCGTACCAGGAGCTAGCCCATATTGTTCCGTCACTGCTTTTAAATAAAGAAGTAATTCTATTGTCGGGTAATCCTTGTTCTTTATCGTAATAAATCCATTTCCCCTTGTAATATCTATTGATACCCCCGCCATTTGTAGCTATCCAGATATCTCCTTTTTCCTTTTCTATAACCGAATAAACATAATTGTGCTTTAATCCGTTTTTCATACTAATTGAGAACCATTTACCTTTTGAGAATATGAACAATCCACCCATGGTACCAAAATAATAATCATTATCTGTTGATTCATAGATACAATTTACAATAGATTTTCCGGGAGTATATTGTTCATTCATTTTTTTCCATTTGCCCGGTACATAGCGATGCAAACCCTGTAGTGACGCAAACCAAATAACATTTTTAGGTGTTTCAACTATTGAAAAGATATAACTCATTTTTTCAGAAAAATCCGCGCCTTGAATGAAGTATTCGAAATATTCATCGCTGTTAAAATCATTTTTTAATGTAAATATTCGGTCATAGAATCCAAACCATAACACGTCATCAGAAGTTTGATAAATTACGTTTACAAGATTGTAAGCTAATGAACTTTTAGGTTTATAGATTTTCCAACTATTTCGATCAAAACTTGCAATTATCCCATTACCTCCTAACCATATCTTATTACTTCTTGAAATAAACATTGAACGGACACCATATTCATTAAATTCTTTTGGGATGTCCTGAAATTCCCAACTACCCAAATTATATTTAATTAATCCCTGATTAGAAGCAAACCAAATTATATAATCCGAACTCTGCGTAATCTGATAGACTACTAATGGCTCTTTAATTTTTGTATTAATTTCAGCCGGGGTAATTTTACCTTTATAATACTTATAGATACCATTAGACGTCCCGATCCAAGTTATTTTCTCCCTTTTATTATTTTTAGTCTCAAAAACACTCCATATCGTTTCATTCATTAATCCTTTAGAAGAATCAATATACATCCAATTATCATTTTTGTACTGATATAACCACCCTCTACTAGTACCGAACCAAATTGTTGAATCTTCAGAAATAGTAATTGATAAAACATAGTTAGAATATTTTCGATTCGGCATATTAACGATATTCCAATTTTTCCCGTCGTGGTAAGCAGCGCCATCCTGTGTCCCGATCCACAATCTTCCTACATGATCCACAGCCAAACAATTAACAACACTTTGGGGAAGACCATCATTTGCTGTAAAAGATTTAAACATGCTATGCGCATCAATGGAAATATCTTTGCGTGAATTATTTTTTTCTTTTAAAACCTGGGGAATGCAATTGCATTGGAGATAATAAAAGAAAAAAACAAAAAACAAAATAGTGAAGTGCTTCATTTAATAAATTAATCTTTAGTTGATGTTACAATACTATAATCTAATTAAAGAATTTAAAACTGAAAAAAAACCATTTAAGAAATATTTTGTGAATAAATATCCGAATAAAAAGTGCAGAAGACAAATGCTAATGTTTTTATGGTGTAATTAAAATAGTAAATGCGATATCTAAGAGGATGTGAAAATATTATTTATAGAGCAGTTAGTTTTTAACTCACTTCCGTAATTCTTCCATATCAATTTTTTCCTGCTTGACTAATATTTTTCACACAGCCTCTTTAAGTCGTAGAATAAATTGAACCTCAAAACCCCGGGCTTTAGCCCAAAAACGGCAGTTTTCTTTGACTAAAGCCAATGCTTCTGGTGTTTATTAGTCCACGTCCCGAAAGCTTTCGGGACGTGGCTATTCAATTATAGCTTTTGCGTAAGGTGAGTTTTATTAATTCAATTCATGAACAAAGTTGTTCCTCTTTCAGCTACTCCTTTGCTTCTTCAATAAGATCAAAATAATGCAAATTGTCTTGGTTCAACGTGAAATGGAATTTCAGCTATGTTAATTAAGGTGCGTTTTTTTAGGCATTGGATATTGATAAATAAGGATGAA
>MNYQ01000177.1 GCA_001873185.1 Ignavibacteria bacterium CG2_30_36_16
CACCGTCATTAATCTCGTTATAATTAGTGAATATGATTTTTGATTTTGAATTAGCAGAAACCGACATACATAGTTCTCTTGCTGCCGTTAATTCTTTTTCTGCAAATGATGACTTCCCGGCAATAGGAGTTTTATAGAACTTATGTAATAATTTTTGAGCGGATTTCT
Source organism: Ignavibacteria bacterium CG2_30_36_16 (assembly GCA_001873185.1). Lineage (GTDB taxonomy): Bacteria > Bacteroidota > Ignavibacteria > Ignavibacteriales > Ignavibacteriaceae > CG2-30-36-16. The sequence goes on from MNYQ01000177.1 coordinate 169, forward strand.
GCACAAGAATATATTCCGGTTGAAAACTATACAAATCACTCGACTGATCATAAATTTGCCGTTCTATCTGATTGTAATCCGCTTCATATATTTCAAAGTTTAAATCGACTTCATATCCGTACCCTTTTATGGATTGGGATAAAAATTGTGTGGCGCTATCGCCAAGTACAGCAATCTTAATTTTTTTGAAGCTCGAAAAATCCTTCGATAAGTTTTTTTTAAGAGAGAGAAAATCCATCATTGTAATAGATAATTAAATTTTTCAAAATAATCGTGTTTGTTCTCCAAGTCGATATTCATCAAAACTTTAGTGTCGTATGGGAAAATATCAAAAACATCTTTTTCTTCAAATGTTTTTTTATTCTTTACTTTAAATTGAAGTTTTGCAAAAGCATCGAAAGAGCTTGTATTTTTCTCAAACAGAACAGTTTCAGCGCTTGTTACTCCAGCTTCAAAGTTAATATGCTTCTTTAGAGTTGATAATATCAATTGTGTGAAAATCTTTTTTCTTCTTCTCGGAGCAATTACATATCCATACTCAAGTTGAATTGAATTTGGCTGCCTCTCAAAAGACATTCCGTTTATTATTTCTAATTTTCTGCCGGTTGAAACAAGCTTTTCTTTCTCGATAAAGCTCATTAATAAACTCGATTTTATTATTGCGTTAGAAATACCGTCAGCATTTTCAACCCACGAACATAACGCTCCAACGTTTTCCCCGTCAACCCTTGCCACCAAGAAACCTGACAAAGAATATTCACTGTTGGGAAAATCTTCAAGAAGAATCTGCTTCAGAACACTTCTATATTCTTCTTCGCTTATAGAGAAAATATTACAAGCGCTAATTACGTTTGTACTGCTTTTATCCGATTCGATAATTGTATCTATTATAAAATCTATATCATCAACAGTAGCACTGTTTATAATTAAATTATTAATCAAATCTTAATCCTAATCCGGGTATTGATGTTTGTGAAACTGCATTAATATTCTCTCACTATAGGGGAAAAACTTTTCAGACGGCTGTCCTTTTAAATCGATTGAATCCTTCAACTGAAAATTCAGTTTTTGGAAACAATTTAGCGATCTGTAATTTTCTCTGAATAAAATTGATTCTGCCATCGGCAGTTCGGGATCAATATCTCTGTATCTTTTTATTTGTTCGAGAATAAGTTTTGTAAACACACCTTTTCTTCTAAATTCCGGTTTAACATAAGCGTATTCCAATTGAAGTGCGCCTTTGGTACGGTGAAAACTTGCGCCCCTCAAGTTTTTTAAATTAGGCTGAACTTCTAATAGCTTATCTCTTTCAATTGTTGTAAATAAAACATTTGCTTTGATGATCGAACTATCGGTATCGTTTTTGCCTTCTATCCACGAGCCAAGGGAGCCTAACTTTTTGTCGTTATGTTTTGCCACGAGAAATCCGGACAGCGCGAATTCATAATCTTCGTATTCCTCCATAAGTAAACTGGTTAAAACCTTCCGATATTCCTGCTCTGTTATATTAAATATTAAACATGAACTAATTATATTTGTGCCGCTTTTTTCGGCTTCGATAATTGTATCTAAAACTATATCTATATCTTCAACTGTTGCGGGTGTTAATGTAACTTCATCTATAAAACTCATGTTTCCCCCAGCTCTTTTAATTTATTTTGAAGTACTTTTCTATCGACTTTACCATTGTTATTAAACGGGAAGGAAGGAAGTGAGAATATTTTTGAAGGCACCATGTAATGTGGTACTTTAGTGGCGAGAAACTCTTTGAGCGAAGTAAAATCGACGTCATAATTTTCAAGCAGAAGGTAAAGCATCTGGCTTCCTGTTTCTGTTTCATAAACCAAAGCAGCTGTATTTGTAACTCCGCTAAATGTTCTTGCATGATGTTCAATTTCACCAAGCTCAACTCTAAAGCCATAAAGCTTCACCTGGTAATCTAATCTTCCGCCGAACATAAAATCGCCTTCATCATCATATAAAGCAAGGTCGCCGCTGCGGTAAAATGTTTTTTCTTTCCCGTTTACAATATGTTTAAAAAATGCTTCTTTGTTTTTTTCTTCGTCTTTCCAGTAACCCGGAGTTAGCTGCGCACTTGTAATACACAATTCACCTTTTTCATTTGACGGCAACGCTTTTAAATTTTCATCAACAACAATAATATCAGTGTTCAACATTGCTTTGCCTATTGATACGCTGCCGTTATATGTTTTATTGAGATTCATATTGTCATGACAATCATACATCATGCAAAATACCGTCGCCTCTGTTGGACCATAAGCATTTACAACAACTCCGTTCGGTGAGCACTGTTTCCACTCTTTAGCAACATCTGCTATTAATGCTTCGCCGCAAAATAAAGAATATTTTAAATTTTCAAAATTCATTTCTTCAAAATACGGGCGCAGATAATTAATTACCGACGGCACCATCGCAGCGAAAGTGATATTCTGTTCTTCAAGCGTTGTATAAACATTCGCAAACTTTATCCCCTCGGAAGAAACGGTATGGACAGATGCACCAATACACAAAGGAGCAAAAGTTGTAAAGACGGAAAAATCGAAAGTTAGTTCAAACATCTGCATAAAACGATCGTTCTCACTTACACTATATCCGAGAGCAAGAAAAGCTTGAATTAATGCTTCAAGATTTTTCATCGTAATCGGCACACCTTTGGGCACACCTGTGCTGCCGGATGTAAATAAGATATAAGCTAATTGCTCATCATAATTTAGAGGGAGCGACAAATCTATTTCGCTTTGAGAAAGACTTTTTGTTTCAAGAAGAGTTAAATTTTTATTTGAGCAGAGTGTTTCAATTTGCTCGTCTTTTTTAGGGGTTAAAATTAGTTTCAGATCTGCAAGTTCTGCAATTGATTCATTCCTATCAATAGGATTATGCGAGAGCAACGGGACATAACCGCAGCCGCTGAACATCGCTGCGAGCAACGATGCGTAGGTATCAAAATCATCTTCGGCAACTACTCCTATAAGTTTTTGTTCCGGTATGTTTAATGAAAAAATTGCGGTTCTAATGTCCGATATTTTTTGCGATAATTGGGTATATGTGAAACTGTTCCCATTAATTACAAAAGCAGTTTTATCTGGAAATTGAGTGCAGGCGTTGATAAATCGGTTTAACATTACGGTCTTCTCCAGCACTTAATTATGATGGGATTGTGAGGTTTAAATTTTAAATAAATTATGTGGTTCATTTATTCGTTAGCAGAAAAAGATTTTTAATTGACGCAAAAATAATAAAATAAGGTCTAACTAAAAACTTCATGCCCGAAGGACTACTCAATTAACTTCTTCAAATCCCTATCTTTGCCTAATAGAATTAGTACATCATTTTCTTCAATCAATGTGCTTGATGTTGGAACGCCGTAAATTCTTTCTTTAATAATCTGCTCGCCGGTTTCTTCATCCTGAATGATATGTCTTCTCTTTATGGTTATTAGATTCACATTGTATTTTATTCTAAGATTTATTTCTTGCAGTGTTTTACCGACAAACATTTTCGGAGCCGATATATGGACAATGTTATAGTTTTCATCAAGCGGTATATACTCGATCATTCCTTCGTTAATCAAATTATTTGCGAGACGTTTGGCGATATCAAATTCGGGAGTAATAACTTCGTGCACTCCAAGTTTTAGTAAAACCTTTTCCTGAATTTTCGAAGAAGCGCGCGCGACGACTTTTTTAATTCCCATTTGAAGCAGTAAAACCGAAGTGAGCACAGTATCCTCAAAATGAGTTCCTATTGAAATTATAACAGCATCAACTTTATCTATACCGAGAGATTTTAACGCCTTTTCATCTGTAGAATCCATTCGTGCTGCGTAAGTAACTTTGTCTTTTATTTCTTCAATCACCTCCATATTATTATCAACTGCAATAACCTCCGCGCCTTTTTCGGCAAGGCTTACAGCCACACTCATTCCAAAATCTCCAAGTCCAATAACAGCAAATTTATTTTTCATTTCTTCTCCTAAAGTATAGATATATTTTCAGTCGGCAAATCGTAATGAAGTTTTTCTTTAGTTTTAACTACTCCGTAAATAAAAGCGAGCGGACCAATTCTTCCGATAAACATCAAAATAATAATACCAATTTTGCCGGGCACCGTAAGCATAGGTGTAATACCTCTCGATAATCCAACGGTACCGAAAGCGCTGAAACATTCGAACATTATATCTAACAGATTTTTATCTTCATAAATTGTCAAAAGAAAAATTAGAAGAGTAATAAACATAATGCTCATGAACATCTTCAACAGCGCTCTAACAACAATTTCGTTGGGTATGCTTCGGTTCTTAAACTTTACCTGTCGTTGTTCTCTAATAATTGACCAAACACTTGCAACAATAATAACAAAAGTCGTAACCCTAATTCCGCCCGCAGTACCACCGGGACCAGCGCCGACGAACATTAAAAACAAAAACAAGATTGATGTCGGCACGGTAAGATTACTAATATCAAGAGTATTAAAGCCTGCCGTTCGTGTTGTAACTGATTGGAAATATGACTGGAACCATTTATCGAAAAAGGACAACCCCGATAGCGTACTGTTAAACTCAAGAAAATAAAACATAACGGTGCCGGTTATTACAAGAATAATAGTCATGTAAATTACAATTGTTGTCTGAAGATTCAGTTTGAATTTAATTTTACCGAATACTGTTCTTAACGATTTTTGTGAAAAGAAACCGAGTATAGTCGGGAAGCCTAATCCGCCAAGAATTATTAAAAATGTAATTACAGTCAAGAAAAAATAATTGTGCTGTACAGAAGTGTCCATCAGGTTTAATGTAAATAAAGAAAATCCCGCATTGCAAAAAGCCGATACGGAATGGAACAAGGAAACGAAACCTGCTTCAAAAAAAGAATCAAACTTATACCGGATACTTTCGTATAAAAGGGCAGCTCCGATTATTTCAATTACAAATGTTGTAATCAAAAGGTAAACAAGCACTTTTGTAATAGCGCCAATGTTTTCTTCATTCATCAAATCATGGAGAAGTATTCTTTCTCTAATACCAAGCCCCCCGGCAAGAAAAATTGCAAAGAATGTGGTGAATGTCATCAACCCTAAACCGCCTATTTGAAACAGCATCATAATAACAAACTGTCCGAACGTTGTAAAGTAAGTTGCAGTATCAACTGTAATTAAACCTGTTACGCATACTGCGCTTGTTGAAGTGAAAAGAGCGTCAACAAAACTTATTTCTCTGCTTACAGTTGAAGCAGGAAGCATAAGCAATAAAGCACCGGCAATAATGGCAGCAAGAAAACTAAGTATAAATATTCTGGTTGGATGAAGCTGCGATTGAAGTATATTTAAATTGTACTTAAGCCCCCTCAGAATCAAACCCAAAAGGATATAGCCCTGTGCAAAAACTATATAAAGGAATGTTATATCCTTTAGATCAAGCGCCGCGCCAAGCCGCCTTATCATGCTCATATTTAGCAGCGAAAGAATAAATTCAATTATAATAAAGGAGATAACAAAATACTCGAACTTGTGCTGCATTAAGTGTGCGAGTTTAATCTTAGAAATATAAAGTTGAATAAATTGATAGAGGATGAATACGACCACAACTCCAATAGAAATATAGTGCAGCGTACGAACGTTTGCACGTGATATATAAAAACCATATTCTATTATAATTGAACCAATCCCTATCACGCCTGAAATTATAAGTATGATTTTGGAAATAAGGTTTAATACTTCTTTGTTCCGATCACTCATCGGACTTCCCCTTTTTCAGTTCAATCTTGCTTTTTACGGCGGCGAGAATAGATTGGTTTATGGAATGTATCATCTCACTTTCAAACCGCGAATCGAAGAGATATAAATTGAGTTTGAATCTATTAATACGTTTGATATAGTCAGTGTTATCAAGTAAAACGGAAGGTTCTTTCTTTCCGAATAGATAGGGAGAAGATATTGCCGACTCACGAAGGATTTTTATAATAACTTTGTCGTCATAGTCAATCGGAAATTCGAAGGACAAAGAAACAAGTTGTTCTTTTTGACCGACGTTAACATTTTCAATTGACTGGGAAAGAAATAACGAGTTTGGAATATTTACAAAACTTTTTTCCTCCGTTAATATAATTGTCGAACGCCATCCAATTTCTGTAATTTCGCCCCGATAATTATTTACCGAGATATAATCTCCCTTCTCAAAAGGTTTACTCAGCGAGATATAAAATCCACCCACGAGATTCCTCATAAACGGCAATGCCGAAACTCCGAGAAGAATCAATCCTATTAAAAATAGAGCGGCTATAAGTTCATCGGTTCTTGTGATAAACAGAGAAAGAACTATATATAGAATTACAATCCATAAAAATACTTTTATCCCAGCAAGTACAATCGGCAGAGTTCGCATCCGATCGCGTGTATGAACGAAGGATCTGAGTTTATCAATCAACTTGCTTAAAAGAGTGCCGCCAAACAGAAGTAGAATAATTTCAAAAAGTGTAAATAGATTAATCTCTTTAAGAAACTTTATCGATTTGAATTCTTCCGTTGGTTTATCCTCAACCGGGCTGAGATCTTTCAAATATAAAGTGTCATAAAATTTCAATGTGTCATGCTTAACCGGAATGAGCGAGTCAGGTGGAGAAACAAAAGTTGTTTCTATGCGGGTTATGTAAATAGTATCGCTAAGATATAGTGTGTCACTAAATATTTTTAACGGAACCTTCACCAACTTATCGTTTATTTGTGCAGGTATTAGAACCGAAACAAGCATCCATATCAGAAGTATCTTCTTCCTCTTCATGAGAAAATATTCCTTTGCTTCAATTCTTTTTCAATAACTTTATAAATAAACTTATTTAGGAAGTATTTATTGGAATACAGTTCGAGTTGGTCCAGGTAAATTAAATTGTACGAAACAAGAGAGTTTAAAATATCCCGGCTTCTTTCCATAGGCATATTGAATATACGCGAATGCTCTTCGTCCGTTAGCCATCCGTGAATAATTATGTTCGCAACCGTGAGATAATAAATATTATCGAGCATTGATAAAAATTTTAGATTCAACTTTTTAGGAGGTCTAATAACTATCGTGTTTTCCTTAACCGAATGAATTGACTGCAGCCAATAATACATGGCGGATATAATGTTCCCTTCAGAATATTCATCCAACTTCTTAAAATATTTATACGATAACTTAGCCTGATCATTGTCAAACGATTTCTGTTTACGAAGTTTTATTCTGAACTGTTTTAAATTGTCTGGTAAATATTCAAGATTGTAACCGGTAGCCTGATGACGGCTTAAAACAATTTTCCTTAAATCTTCTTTATGGTATTTAGCCGGGTCTATTTGGTGGCTAAATATCGATGTGAGGTCAAAATTCGGTTCTAAAAAGTTCCAGCAATTTTTACCAAGTGTACAAATCCAAAAAACATTTTTGTATGTCATTGAAAGCAAATAAATAAAACTTTCAAGCGCTTCGTACCCATCCACCGTACGCACGAAGAGCTTATTAATGTTTTCTGTGATGATTACTTTCTTTTTTGATTTATCATTTAGAAATAAAATAATTTCGTCAAGCGAAAGCCGGCGTTGAAAACCAAACAGCTCTGAAAAAATCGAGAGTAATTCATCTTTCTCAGTTAATGTGTTTTGGAATTGATGATAAATATACTCCTCATTCTGCAAGGCATAGTTTCGTATAGCATTTAACAAACTTCTTTTACCGCTGCCGGGTTCACCAACGATTACCGTTGAACTTGCCCTGTTCGCTTTAAACTCTTTTTTTGCAAATTCAATTTCCTTAAGAAACTCATTTTTACCGAAGAAAAATTCGGAAGCTTCTAACGGGCTTCCGTCAAATAGTTTTCGATAAATGAAAGGAAGTTTTTTTAATTTCTCTTCACTGAACAGAACAGATTCACTTCTCGAAGTTGCTTCCTCCGGTGAAATCAAGTTCATGGATTCAAGTAAATCATCTACCGTCGGCTTAAAATAGCTTCGATAATTTCGGCGAATAATAACACTATACTTTTTAATCTCGTAAGCAATGCGGTCGAACAGGCTGCTCGACTTGATCATTAAGCGCTTCTTACCTTTTTCTTTCTTCATAAAAAAATCGACGCTTAACATAGAACTGTTTATAACAAGATTATTGATCTCGCTGATTACCTCATTTACTTTTTGAATTATTTTGTTGTCTATATTTTGTTCTAATCTATCTATCTGCCCGTTCAATTGGCTGACGCGGTCATTCAGTTTTTCATTAAGACTGTTAAATAAATCTGTGGCTATAGATTTACCATTAACCGAATTGTTTTCCAATTCTTTCAGTGCGGTATTAAAGTGAAAATTAACTATCGTAATAAAATTTTTAAGCTCAATTATTGTAAAATTAAGATGATTTACGAGCAGTTCATTCAATTCGCCTATGCTGCGAGGCAGTTTTTTAACAAGGAATGTTTTAGACAAAGAACGGATTTTTACATATTTCAGATGACTCGGCTTTGGAAGTCTGCCGGTTAATTGAAGATCTTTCTCTTCAAGCAAAGGAATATCCTCCGGGAGATTTTCCGAAATACTCGAGAACTTTTCAATTAAATTTTCAATTAATGAATTTAATTTTCTACTCGTGTGTATAGCTTCGAGTTTATGAATATGTCCCTCGAGAAGGTTTAAAAAATATTCCCGTTGTCCATGCTTTACAAATTGTACGGTATCTGCTAAGGTTTCATCTTTCTTTTCGTTTATAGTTGTTTCAAATTTTTTGATGCTTTCTTTTAACTGTGTGCTAACACTCCGGAGGTTATTGTTTATCTCGGTAGAAATATCAACGAGTGAGATATTTACTGCTTCGTTTAGTTCCGAATTTAATTTACTTATATAAATTTCTTTTTCAAAAAGACCTAGAAAACCTTCATAATAATTTGCCCAGCAGCCGATGCTTACTAAAGCCCTGTCTTTTATAGTTTCACTTTTACCGAATATTTTTGAATAACGAAACTTTCGCGCATCATACTTATATGTTCCGTCAATTTTCAAAACATTAATTAAACGATTAAATGGAGTAGCTAAAGCAAAATATAATCTGCCCGTTATTTCATCCGTAGTAGTATTAATTTCGCTTGAATAGATATTTATCTCATTAACAATCTGCTGATGCACTTCGGCAAAGCGGTCTATAATGATGTTTATAACAGCAGGATTGTCTTTATCGTTAATTATAATTTGCTCAATCTCATCCAGATATTTAACAATGTCCTCAAAAATGCTCTTGGTTTTTCTTAATGTTGTTAGTCTTTCGCTGCCAACAAGGTTTACAGTCTCCAAAATTTCAATGGCAGATTCACCGGCAAGAAAATATTTGGCAAGATTGCGATAATTTATTTTTCTTTTGGGAACATAGTTTTTATCAAACATTCTCCAGATTTTAACTTTTATACGCTGTTTAAACTTCCAGACTTTCCCCCTCCAGTTTTCATTTCCGTTAAGTACAAACCACTCAGGCTCCATTTCTATCAAGTGTTCACTCTTCAACCCGTCCGTTAAATCCACAAGCGAATAAAATATTTCACCAATGAGCGGTTCAAGCTCAAGTATATTCTTTTCAATTTTTTTGCGTTGTTCGCAAAGTTCTATAAACCCTTCCGCAAACCTTTTTTTTGCTTCTAATAGTTTGATTTTGATTTCATGTGTGGAAATTCCGGGTTTTAATATTGTCTTACGAATGCGACCATACTCTTCAGTATATCGCTCGGTAATGCTAACAATAAGCTCAACCGACTGCTCACCACGGAAATAAATAAAACGACGCTCGAAATCGCTCAGTACATTATTTATTTTGAATATAATATTATAGAGTGATTTATTTAAACTTTCGTCGTTAAATTGAGGTTCGTTGAAATATGATTTTTCTTTTTTTTTCTGTTCCGGCTTTTGGATTATCTCTTCAGGTTTCTCTTCTACTTCTTCCTTCTTAGTATTAAATGCAGCCGATTTTATTAAGCCGATTTTAAGAAGAACCGGACCCAGAAAAATATTTAGCGCAACAAGTGCGGTGATAACATTTTTTATCTCATCACCCAAACCGGGCAGACGATTAGCTATTACGATACCGAGCCCTAAAATCAATCCTCCAATCGACAAAAATCCAAGCCAGCCGTAATTTGTAAAATCAATTTTTTCTTTGCTTATTTTGGAAGCAGTGCTAACCGATACCCACAAGCCAAATGCCCTAAAAACAAATATTATTCCGCCAAGTAATATTGCATTGCTAACGGCTAAGAAATTTATCGACGCCCCGGCTACGGTAAAAAATATTATAAATATCGGCAAAGCAAGTTTTTGAATAGGATGATGAAGACCCTCGCCGAATTTTGAATAATTCCTTACGACAAAACCGGTTGTAACAAAAGCCACCAATGTTTCGAGATGCAGCTGAGTTGTTATCTCGGTTCCGAAGACAACTATCGCAATAATAAAAATTAAAAGTTCCCTGTTAACATACTTCAAATAAAGAATGATCAGTCCGCCCCAGGCGGCTCCGAAGATAACAGAGAATATCAATTCTTTTCCAAGATCTAACATAAGATAAAAATCAAAACCGGCAGAGGGCGTTGTTAATGAAGTTGAAATTGTAAGTGCCACTGCAAGAAGAATAATTACCACAACATCTTTAACAATAGCCGTACTCAATATTAAATCTATAAATTTGCCTTTTGCTTTAGCTTCGTCGGCAACAACAAGAGTAAGTTCAATTGAAGTACCCATTGAGACAACAGACATAATTAAACTTACAGCAAGTATAACCTGCCAGCTTGCCCCGCTTAAAAAAGGAATATATGAACTAACAAAAAAAACAATCCCTGTGATCAAAATAAACATCACAATTACTTTAAGTAGAATAATTAAAGAAATTGATTTTGCCGATTTTTTTATTTCGGAAATCCGAAGTTCCATGCCTGCCGTTATAGCAATAACACTAAGTGTAACTCCGTTAACGAGACTCAGATTATTAAGAGTAGTTAAATTAAAAACACGTAACAGATCAGTATGAAAAAAAACATCCGAGTATGGACCGAATATCATTCCGATAAATAAATACCCAATTACCCTGGGAAGTTTTATAATTGAAAGAATTTCGCCGAATGTAAACGAAGCAAGTATCGCAAAACCGAGTGCTATTAATGTTTTCGGATTTATTCCCGATATTGCTTCAACCTGCACAAATTGGATGAACAGAAATATTCCAAACAAAAGCGAAATAATTATAAGCCGGCGGATAACAGGTATCATAAATTCTCCCCTGTAATTTCGCCGGAATCAATAAGATAGTTTTTAGTTGAACTGTAACTGAACAGGTTAAAAAATATGGCGGCAGTTAAAACTGCAGTTACAACAATAGGAGTAAATTGGTTTTGATATACTAATATATAATCTACTACCATTGCACAAACAATTATATCAATCGGCAGCAGACCTTTGCCAATGTTTTGGTCAAACATTGATTTATTATAAGCCGATTTATATGCAATGTAGCCTCCAGCATATTTGCTGAAATACCTTAAAATAATGAATATAATTATAGCTGCAGCAGAAACGCCAAAGGACGCAGGCATCCAGAAATATCCGGTCATAACAACTACAAGCATAGATAAAGGATGAAGAAGGCGACCGAGCGCATTTTCAATTTTGGATGTAACTTTTGAAAAATTGCCTAATATTATACCGAGAATCAAATTCATACATAATGGCGAAAAATTTATATAATAGGCTGCGCCGCTTGTAAATATTGTTATCCCGAGTACGGCAACAAATAATTTGTTTTCGTCCTCTTCCCTTCCAACGAAAATAAAGAATAAAAATCCAATTGTTAAAGCGAGCATAACACTGATTACTACCCACTCCGTGGGGGTAATAAATATTCCTTTCTCCGCTCCGATGTGAATTATTCCGAACAACAGTCCGTATAACAAAATGCTGATATTTAAATTGAGCAATGACGCTTGGTGTATTGATTTAGCGAAAGAACCTGTGATATTATACTTTTTAATTAAGCTATCAATTACATAATTTGAACTTAAAGAACCCATTATCCCTGCTGCATAAGATGCTGCAATTATTTCAAAAATATTTGTTCCATCAAAGAAGAAATAATAAAATATTCCAAATGCTGCCCCGCCAAGCAATACAAAACCAGTTATCAGTTCAAAGAAGGCTAAGCGGATATGTTCTGGAATTGCTTTTTGAATTGAACTGAACTTGAAGCGAAGTCCGTAAATAAAACCAATTATTCCAATAGCCGCCGAAATACCGGGAGAAAGCTGATTAAGCATTTCAGAATTTATTAGATGAGGAATTTGTGTATTAAATGATTTGTTGATAAAATCAGAAAAAGCCGGACCGATTATAATCCCAAGAAATATATACTCAATACCTGATGGGGCATAAATGTTAGTATGTAATCGGTGAAAGATTAGGTTTGTACTGATGAAGCCGATTATTAAAATCAGTAGCAAAACAATTATTGAAGACATATAAAATTATCTTCTATCTTTGTTAAACATAATTTCGAAATCTGTAAACATCGGCTCAAAATCCTTTTCAATATAACTTGTAACTTGAATGCTGACAAATTTAATAAAATTTGTTAACATTAAATAAGATTTACATAGGGGCCCAAATCACGGAACAGCCGGTTCATTTCTTGTCTGCAAGATATTTTTGGTAACGGAGTTTCCTGAACAATGATTTTAAAGAAATTAGGATAAAGCCGTTTTAATACATTTGATATCTTAAAATGCGTCAAAAGGAAATTAGTATAATTAATTATATCTATAGTAAAAAAAGAAAGCCGCCAAACTTTAGGTAAGTCGGCGGTAAAATAAATGAATTGGATAATTTAATTTAGAAATTTATTTTCTCTTAAATTCAATTTCCATTTGCTTAAATTCCTGTCCGCCCATCACCATAAACATTTCCATAAGATGGTTATCGGCGTCTATGATTTTATAATTTTCCCTTATCTCCATATCGCTCTTTGTTAGTGGGTCATATGTTTTACCGGAAAATTGGATTGATTTAGTTGCATCGTCATACTTACCGGTGGCTATCATAAAACCGGTTCCCATATTATCAAACCAGATGTTTATAAATTCTTTTTTCCCGTTATCGTAAGCCTGCAAACTAACGCCCTCCATAGGCATTCCCATAGAAGCAAATTTATGAGTTGCCTTAAGATACCTGCCGCCAAACATCATTTCGTTAACAACTGTACCTTCAGAGACCATTGCCTCGGTGCCGGGTGCCTGCCAGAATGAAATTTTAGTTGTCCATTCCCCTTCGCTTTCAGCCATCATTTTGTGCATATCGCCGGGGGTCATATACTCCATCCATGCCTTCATAGCATCCTGGTTTTCTTGTGCAAGAACAAAAATTGATGATGTCAAAATCATCAATGAAAGAAGTATTTTTTTCATGTTATCCTCAATGGTTAATTATAAGTCACCTTACGCAAAAATTGTAGTACGAAGCGGTAGCTTCGTAAAAAACATCCGTTAGCTAACGGATTATCGAAGCTTCGCTTCGATTTACAATACAATTTCAGACTTCTGCGTAAGGTGAGTTATAAAATAAATTTTGATTCTCTTCTGCAAACTTAATTGCTGTTAATATGTTTTATACATCATAGTCCCAACTTTTTCAAAACT
>MNYQ01000045.1 GCA_001873185.1 Ignavibacteria bacterium CG2_30_36_16
CGCCGCCTCTGCCGAATTGCCTTCGGAAATTGTTATGGGATTAACTTATCAAAGACAACTTGATGCGGATAATTCAATATCTTTATCCACTTCGTTCCAAAACAATAATTATACTTATGATGATTACAAAGTTGGTATAGAATATTCTTTCAAAGAGTTACTCTATGTGAGAGGTGGATATCTCTTCTCTCCTCAATCTACTGACAACACACCGAACATTTTTCAAAACTATGCACTCGGCTTCGGTGTGAATTTTAAAGAATTTAGTAATCTCGATCTATCTGTAGATTACGCTTACGTACCGGTAAAATATTTCGACGCAAATCACGTGTTCTCAATTTCGCTCGGTTTCTAAAAATAGGTTAACTTAAAATAGCCCGCGCAGTTTATTCTTAACTGCGCGGCTTTTTTTGCAATCTCATTTCTATTTTCTTCCTTCCGTTAAAGCCAAATGTTGTACTATAAAAAGTGTAAGAGTTTATGTGTTTTCCGATTAGAAGGATGTAATAGGTGGCTTTCAAATGGACAAAAATTTCACGCAGGTTGTTCACGCGTTAAACAGTGAATTGTACCAAGCCCCCAAACCAAATCAACAGCATGAATACCAACCACTTCCCTGTCTGTAAAAAGTTCAGCTAAAACTCCGAGGGCAATTCTATCTTTTGGGTCATTAAAGGTCGGTACCAAAACAGCTGTATTAGCTATATAAAAATTAGCATAACTTGCCGGAAGTCTTTCACCCTTAAAATACAAAGGCGCCGGCATCGGAAGTTTAACCACGTTTATTTTAGAACCATCTTCTATTTTTGCATCCTGAAGACGTTCGATATTTTCTTTTAGCGAGGAATAATTTTCATCCTTTGGATTTTTTTCATCTACAATAACAACAGTATTTTTATTTACAAACCTGCACAGGTCATCAACATGCCCGTGTGTATCATCACCCGCAATTCCTTTACCAAGCCAGATTACATTTGAGACGCCCAAATATTTATTAAAAACTCCGGCATAATCTGATTTAGTAAATCCCCGATTACGAACTTGCGTAGTTTGATCCATCAAACACTCTTCAGTAGTAATTAAAGTTCCGTTGCCATTACAGTCTATGCTGCCGCCTTCGAGTACTACAGGTTTTTTCTTGTAAAAAGCAGCATAACGATCTATCTCTAATTTTTTAGAAATTAAGTTCGGAAGTTTTTCATCTTTTTTGAAGTTGGGATATTTTGCCCAGGCATTAAACCTAAAATTTACAATGGCTATTTTATTTTCTTTTTTTACAAAAACCGGAGCGCTGTCGCGCATCCAGCCGCGGTCTGATTTAAATTTATAAAACTCAATATTTACTTCATCAATTCCGACGGCTTTTAAAACTTTGTTTGCGAGTTTTTGCTGCTCCTTAGTTTCAACTAAGATTCTCACTTTTTCGCCTGCGGAAATTTTTCTTACAATCTCCCCGTACACCCACGGAATCGTAGTTATCTTACCGGGCCAATCTTCGATATTGTGGGGCCAGCCAAGCCAAGTTGCTTCATGCTTTTCCCACTCTGCGGAAAGTCTAAAACCGGATGGAAGCTCGGTTTGTATTCCTTTTATAAACAAAGTCTTTTTTAACGATTCTTTATTTGGCAGTTTCATTTTTATTCCAAAAATCTTTTGTTAATTTCTGAGTATGAATCAATTCTTCGATCGCGCAGGAAGGGCCAATTGCGTCGAATGTACTCAATTCTCGAAATATCAATTTCAGCTATAACAATTTCTTCCTTGTCGTGCGATGCTTCCGCAATTATTACCCCCTGAGGGTCGGCAACAAAAGATGAACCCCAGAACTCAATTCCGGCATCATCTATTTTTTCTTTTTCGTGTCCGATGCGATTTACTGCTGCAACATAAACTCCGTTTGCAATCGCATGCCCGCGCTGCACTGTTCGCCAGCTATCGAATTGCTGTTTTCCGTGTTCCTCTTTTTCATTAGGATGCCAGCCAATTGCCGTTGGGTAAAAAATAACATTCGCTCCTTTTAATGCTGTAATGCGGGCAGCTTCCGGATACCACTGATCCCAGCAGATTAATGTGCCAACGTTTCCAAATTCGGTTTTAAAATTCTGATAACCGAGATCGCCGGGAGTAAAATAAAATTTTTCGTAGTATGATGGATCATCCGGAATGTGCATCTTCCTGTAAATTCCAGATACTTCTCCCTTTGGATTCAGCAATGCAACTGTGTTGTGGTAAATACCCGCAGTTCGTTTTTCAAACAGTGAGGCAACAATAACCACTCCATATTTTTTTGCCGCTTTTCCGAGAATCTTTGTTGAATTACCCGGAATCGGTTCTGCAAGGTCAAAATATTTTGTGTCTTCACTCTGACAAAAATACGGCGAGCAAAAAAGTTCAGGAAGGCATATCACTTTGGCGCCTTGTTTGGCTGCTTTTCCAATCCAGTCTACCGCTTTTTTTAAGTTGTCTTTCCGGTTTTTACCGGCTGACATTTGAAGTAATGCTATTTTAAATTTCTGTTTCATAGTGTCGCATATTTTTTTTGAGCAGACAAGAACTTCTGATAGATAAAATTTTTTTCTCAACATCCTCTCTAAGCATTAGAGGAGAGGATTAATAAAAAGAAATATTTTTCAAATGTTCGTCTTACTAAAAGTAATTTATGATTTCTGCAAAGTCAATTAATCTTTTTTAATATTTCTTCTTTAATAATTTCGCCCGATTCTGAAAATTCTTTTGTCGAAATAATCTCGCCATTGGCATAAGTTTCAATATACCACAATGAACCATTTTTTCTGAATATTTTTGTTTCGCCGTTTATCTTATCCTTGTCATAATTCTGTTCTGTCCATGGAGTGCCGTTATCATAAAAAGAGCGCGTAATTCCGAAACGCATTCCCTGGCTGTAATTACTTTCTGATTTTATATTTCCATTTTCGGAGAACAGCGTTACAAGTCCATCAAGTTTTCCATAAGCATAATTTTTAATATAAACAGGTACTCCTTCAGCAGTAAACTCTCTTCCTTCACCATGAAGGTTGCCTTGACGAAAATTCCATTCACCTTTTAAACTTCCATCCTCGTAATACCATTTTGTTATTCCATTCTGCAAATCATCTTCATAGTAAGCTTCAGCTTTAAGTTTGCCGTTTTTATAATATTCGGAAACAATCCCCTGTTTCTTTGCGTTTTTAAAAGTTGATGTAGATAATAATTCACCCGAATCAAAAAATCCTTTGAAGCTGCCGTCTGTTACTCCATCTGAATATGTTCCCTTTTCTTTAAGGTTTCCGGTAGGATAAAATGCGAGGTACTCTCCGTTGTACTTATCATTTAGAAAAGTTATTTTTTCTTTAAGTACACCGCTTTCGTAATAATAGTAGCATTCGCCGTTTAATTTTCCATTTTCATAATTTAGCACTTCTTTAATTACGCCTTCGCTTGTATAATATCTGCATACGCCGTCAAGTTTACCCGACTGATAATTTTCAATTTTTTTTAGCGCGCCATTATCGTACGATTCTTTCAATTTTCCTTGCTGTGCAAATAGTGAAACGTATAAAAGTAATGAGAGAAAAAATATTGTTTTCATTAGTTATTCCCGTAAGTTGAAATTAAATCGCCAAGTTTATTGTATTCTTTACTACGTTCAAGTTTTTCATTTTTATAGAAGACTTCTTTTTTAAGAATACCGTTCTCAAAATACTCACGTTTCCAGCCGTTAAGTTTTCCGGCGGAAAAAGTTTCTTCAGCTCTTATGGCGCCGTTACCATAAAACCATTTTTTTGTACCTGCAGGATCTCCATCAATATATTCAACTTCAGATTCAATTAGTCCGTTCTCATAATAAGTTTTGCTTATGCCGGAAAGAATATCGTCCTTATAAAATTCAACCGAAGCCATTACTCCATTTGGATGATATGTTAAAGCAATTCCATTCTTATTGTTGTTCCGGTACATATACTCCCCTTTTAATGTGCCGTCTTTATAAAATACTTTTGCTAAACCTTTTCGGATCCCTTTTACATATTCAATTTCCGATTCCACAACGCCGTTTTCGTACATGATATAACTTTTACCGTTCAACGTGTCGTTTTCGTAATTCCATTCTTCTTTAAGAAATCCACCGGCATAATAAATTTTGGTCGAATTTTCTCTTCTGCCATCTCGCTTAAAAATTTCTTCTTTGATGATGCCGTTATCAAAAAAATTTCTAACGTTTTCTTCTTCCGCTTCAACTTTGCCTTTGAAATCAAAACGCACGCGGTTTATTAATTCGCCTTCTTTATAATCATCCTTTACGCGCAATGTACCGCCGGAATCATAAACCCTCACAATTCCTTCCATCCTATCTTCTTTAAAGTTAGCTTCAACTGCCGTTCGCTGATTACTTTCATAAAGCACTTTTGTAATTCCATTTTGTTTACCATCCACATAAGAGCGTTCGACTTCAACGGCGCCGGATTTGTAAAATGTTTTCGATATTCCCTGCAGCATCCCGTTTATGTAATTCCATTCCCCCTGCTTCTCGCCGGTTTTATAATATGTAAAAGTTAAACCATCGAGTTTTCCGTCAACATAATACTGTTCACTCCAAAGTTCGCCTGTTTCATAATACCATTTTGAAATTCCCTGCCGCAAACCGCTGATATAATTCCATTCGATGCTTACTTTTCCGTCTTCAAAGTACCAGGTAGAAATTCCGTTTTCTTTACCATATTCATAGTGCCAGACCTTCCAAAGTTTTGCGTTCGGGTAAAATTCTTTGTAAGAACCATGCAACTCATCATACCGGTATTCACCCTCGGTTTTAAGCACACCGTTCGGGTAGAATGTTTTCTTCACCTCAATTTTTGCTGCATCCTGAGCAAAAGCTGAAGAGAAAACTAAACTAATAAGTAATATTTGTGAGAAGAGAATCTTCATTAATTTCTGTAATATTATATTATAAATTTGCGGTAAAATTAAAATTATTCCCGCTGAGATGAAATCTATTAACCTTTCACTCTTTAACTGCTGCTTGTAATTTTATAACCCAATTTAATAATCACTAAAGCGGCTCTTGTTTTTTCGTTCGGGTACTCAAAAGATAAACGGAATGTGCCTCCGGTACCTTCACGAATTTTCAATAACTCGATATCTTTAATGTTTATTCCCTCCTCAAATAGCGCATTTGTAAGTTTAGCAAGAACGCCAGGTTCATCATTCACATAAACCAGCAAATCGTAAAGCTGGCGAATAAATCCTTTCGAGTTTTTCGGAATTTCATCACGAACGGCAGCGGCATTTTCAAATGCTTCTTGAAGCGCTTTTACATCATCATTAATTATTGCAGTTTTAATTGTTTTTATTTGATGTTCAAATCTTTCGAGAGCATTTAGAATTTCAATTTTATTATTTTGAATTACCGGTTCCCAAATATTAAAAGCACTTGATGCAATTCGTGTAATATCCCTAAATCCACCGGCAGCAAGGTGAATTGTCTGTTCTTCGGGTAGAGAGTTTATTAACGATACTGCTATAAGCTGGGGAAGATGACTTACGGAGGCGACAACTCTGTCGTGTTCTTCAGGTGTTAAAAAAATAATTCTTGCGCCTAATGATTCAAGCAAAGAAATCAAAATATCAATATTAGAAGTTTTTTCTTTGCGAGTTAAAATATAAACTGCATTTTCAAAAAGAAGTTGATCGGAATTAGCATATCCGCCATTCTCTTTGCCTGTCATCGGGTGCCCGCCGATAAAAATACCTTTTTGTTTTACTTCATCCCACCTTTGATGGAATACAGATTTCACGCCGGAAACATCCGTAAGGATTGTGCTTTCTTTCAACGCGGGCGCAAGAGTTGATAAAGCTTTTAACGATAGGTTCGTTGGCAAAGCTAAAAAAATAATATCCGCATCTGCCGTCATTTCTATTTCAGATAAAGCAGAATTTATCACTCCTTCAGAAAGCGCTTTCTCAAATACTTCGGGAATATCGAAAGCGGAAATTTCGATTGATGGAAAATTCTGCTTAATTGATTTTGCAATTGAGCCGCCAATCAGCCCCAAGCCAATGATAGATATTTTAAGAGAAGATAAATTCTTTCTATTTGTCACATCGTACGCCCGATTACTTCGGCAATAGCTTTTAGTTGTTTCATCATATCTTCAAATTGTTTTGGTAATAATGCCTGAGGTCCGTCGCTCAAAGCTTTTTCGGGGTCGTGATGCACTTCCACCATTATAGCATCGGCGCCGGCAGCTACGGCGGCTCTTGCCATTGGGACTACTTTATCTCTCAAGCCCGTAGCGTGTGATGGATCGGCGGCAACGGGAAGATGGCTGCGTTTGTGAACGACGGGAATTGCAGATACATCAAATGTATTACGCGTGTAGGTTTCAAATGTCCTGATGCCGCGCTCGCATAAAAATACGTGTTTGTTTCCGCTTGCAAGAATATATTCGGCGGACATCAACCAATCTTCTACAGTAGCCGCCATACCTCTTTTTAGCATTATAGGTTTTTGAGTTTTTCCAAGCTCGCGCAGAAGAGAAAAGTTTTGCATGTTGCGTGCGCCAATTTGAATAATGTCAGAATATTTTTCTACTATTTCAATTTGTCCCGATTCCATCACTTCGGTTACAACGGCAAGTTCATATTCATCGCCGGCTTTCCTGAGTAATTTTAATCCTTCTTCACCCAAGCCCTGGAAAGAATATGGTGAAGTTCTCGGTTTAAATGCGCCGCCCCGCAAAATTTTGGCGCCTGCATTTTTGACTATTTCCGCAATGGTCATCATCTGCTCTTCGCTTTCAACAGAGCATGGACCCGCAATTACCGGTATTGCAACGCCGCCAAGTTCAACGTTTTTTATTTTTAAAACAGAGTTTTCTTTTTGAAACGTCCGGCTGGCAAGTTTAAAAGGTTCGGTTATTCTATGTACCTGAAGTACACCATCGATTATGGAAATTTTTCTTGAATCAAAATTAGGCTGTACGCCAATTGCACCGAGTACAATCTGCTCAACGCCTGTAGATTTGTGAACTGAAAATCCATAATCTTCAAGATGTTTAATTACATTTTCAATTTGTTTTTCAGTTGCATTTCGTTCAAGTACTATTACCACTACTTCACTCCAATCTTCATTAATGAAATCTTTTTTCACCGGCTGTAATAGCCATGTTTATGTAATCTTCTTTTGTAGGAATTGCGCATGAATACCTTGCGCTGTAGGCACAGTAAGGATTATAAGCTTTGTTAAAATCGATAGTGTATTCATATTCCGGGTCAGCGTTCAATTCAAAATCTAAATATCTTCCAACTCCGTAAGTTTCTTCTCCGGTAGTGTTGTCCGTAAACCAGATGCTGAAATATTCATCTCCATTTTTAGAAAATCCTTTATACATGTTTAATTTATAATAGGCGCCGGAATAATTGAATTTAAGATAACCATATTTAACAGCTTTTCTTTCCTCTCCCTTAGTGCCGAATACTTTTACCGTATCTTTGTTTCTGTATTCAGTCAATCTACTTTTGAAAACAAACCCGGGATTTACATCATAGTAAACAAGCCGATGAAACTTTGCATTCGAATCTCCTGCAAAGGGGGAATCTGACGTTTGTCCAAATATAGAATCTTTTTCCGCTCTTTCTTTTTCAATCGATTTTATATATCGATCATATTCGGGTGAATATTTTTTCCCGCAAGAAATCAACAGAAATGCCGAAGTAAAGATTAGAATATAAATTGTGAATTTGGAAACGATACCCATCATTCTATATTATCCTTTAACTGCTTTTTGAGCTGACTAAGTTTGTTTAATGCTTCAAGCGGAGTAAGATTATTTATCTCAATTCCGTCAATCTCTTTGCGAATTTTGTCATCCTGAAATTCAAATAAACTTATTTGATTGCTTTCTTCACTATTAATTTTTTTAAGTTTTTCTTTCTT
Source organism: Ignavibacteria bacterium CG2_30_36_16 (assembly GCA_001873185.1). Lineage (GTDB taxonomy): Bacteria > Bacteroidota > Ignavibacteria > Ignavibacteriales > Ignavibacteriaceae > CG2-30-36-16. The sequence goes on from MNYQ01000045.1 coordinate 7,934, forward strand.
AATTTCGTAAGGCGTCAACTCTTTTCCTTCTAAATTCTCAAGTATTTCTTTAGCGCGGTTGGTTACGAACCTTGGCAGACCCGCCATTTGAGCAACCTGGATGCCGTAACTATGATCAGCTTTTCCTGGATTTACATTATGCAGAAAGATCACTTTATCATCATACTCCCGAACTTCAACTTTATAATTTTTTATCCTCGGAAAAATCTCTGCCATTTCATTTAGTTCGTGATAATGAGTAGCAAATAAAGTCTTTGCCGCAACGGCAGGGTTATCATGAAGATATTCGGTGATAGCCCACGCAATTGAAATACCATCAAAGGTGCTTGTTCCCCTACCTATTTCATCAAGAAGAACAAGGCTTTTTGATGTAGCATTGTTTAAAATGTTAGCCGCTTCCTGCATCTCAACCAAAAATGTTGATTCACCAGCGGCAATGTTATCACTTGCGCCAACTCGTGTAAAAATTCTATCAACCAAACCGATCGTCGCTTTTTTTGCCGGTACAAAAGAACCAATCTGCGCCAAAAGAATGATCAACCCGACCTGCCTAAGAAATACAGATTTTCCCGCCATGTTTGGTCCGGTTAAAATAATGATTTGCGTGTCGTTATTATTTAAGTGACAACTATTAGCAGTATATTTTTCACCGGGCGGCAATATCCGTTCAACTACCGGATGCCGTCCATCAGTGATTTCTATTCCTTCATTGTCGTTCAAAACGGGTTTGGAGTAGCTGTATTGTTCTGCGCATTCGGCAAAAGAAATTAAACAATCCAGTATTGCAATATAATGTGCGTTTTGCTGAATAGCTTCCGCTTCGGCAGCTACTGTTAATCGGAGTTCGTTAAAGAGTTCCGATTCCAGATCATAAATTTTTTCTTCGGCGTGAAGAATTTTATCTTCGTACGTTTTTAGTTCGGGAGTTATAAACCGTTCGGAGTTAACAAGGGTCTGTTTACGAATATAATCAGCAGGCACTTTATCTTTATGTGTATTGCTTATATCGATATAGTATCCAAATATTTTATTATAATTTACCTTCAAAGATGAGATACCGGTTTTCTCACGTTCGCTTTTTTGAAGATTGGCGATCCAGTCTTTTCCATTCAATGAAATATCGCGGAGTTCGTCTAATTCGGGGCTGTATCCGGCTTTTATAACGCCTCCGTCTGCAACACTCAAAGGCGGATTATCTACAAGAGATCTTTCAATTCTCTCAATAAGTCTGTCAAGTGAAAGAAGATTGCTGTTTATTGTAACAAGCAATTCGGAATAAAAAGGCAGCAGTGTTTCTTTAAGTAAAGGTATTTTTTTTAATGAAGTTTTAACCGCATTAATTTCGCGGGGATTTGCTCTGCCGGTGCATACTTTTGAAATTAATCTTTCAAGATCGCCTATTTCTTTAAGATGCTGAATTATTTTTTTTCTAAAACTTCCTTCCGTTAAAAGTTCTTCAACGCCGTTAAGCCGTTTTTGAATAATGTTTAACTTTTTTAACGGAGCCGATATCCACTTCTTCAAAAGCCTGCCGCCCATAGCAGTTTCGGTTTTATCCATAATCGCAATGAGCGAGCCTTCTCTTCCGCCGTCGTGCATGGAAAAAGTTATCTCAAGATTTCTCTTGGTTGAAAAATCAAGCGACATGTAATCAGATGGATTATAAGCCGATATTTTTGTGATATGCGAAAGATTTGCCTTTTGTGTTTCCTGAAGGTAATTTAAAACTACACCCGAAGAAATTATTCCGGCGTGGAGTAAATCAACTCCGAAACCTTTTAAATTAACAGTCTTAAATTGCATTATAAGCAGGTCTTTTGCATACTCAAAGCTAAAGATCCAATCATCTACTTTGGTAATTCGAATGTTTGGATTCAGTTTATGAATTATAGCCGTCAGTTTGTCTTTATCTTTTTTTTGAACGAGAATTTCGGAAGGGTTGATCGACTCAATCTGTTGAACAAAAACATTTTCCGGAACTTCAAATGAATAAAACTCACCGGTTGATATATCGCAGAAAGAAATCCCCACAATTTCTTCTTTTAAACAAACGGCAAGAAGATAATTGTTTTTTTTATGGTCGAGCAGTTTATCCGAAAAAGCAACTCCGGGAGTTACAACTTCAACTACTTCACGTTTTACAATTCCTTTTGCAAATTTTGGATTTTCCATCTGCTCGCAGACAGCAACACGGTAACCAGCCCTAACAAGTTTAGGCAAATAAGTGTCAATTGCGTGATGTGGAAAACCTGCAAGCGGGATGTCTTCTCCATTATTTGTTCCCCGTTTAGTTAAAGTAATCCCAAGAACTTTTGAGGCAAGTTTTGCATCTTCATCAAAGGTTTCAAAAAAGTCGCCAACCCTAAAAAGTAATACTGTATCCGGGTGCTGCTCTTTCACTTTAAAGTACTGTGCCATTAAAGGCGTTTGCTGCATATTAGCTTTCATAAGAGGAACAAAAATACCGTAATGAGTTAATAATATCAATTAAGATGCATATGAATATAAACTAAAGTTTAGCTCCAAATGAGTGAGTTAGTCGAAAAAATTAATAATTTTAGATCTTTTCTTTCTAAAATAATTTTCATTAATCAAATGATTATATTTGCCAGTGCTGTAACTAACGAATTTTATTTTACCTATCGGAGGATTGTGAAAGAAGAATACCACAAATGGTTTACCGAATACCTTGAACGCGAATTTGAGATGTTAGTTTTCGGGCACGGAGGTTATCCGTTACTATTGTTTCCGGATGCAAAAGGCAAATTTTATCAAGCAAAAGATGAAGGCTTGATTTCATCAGCAGCTAATCTTATTGAAGAGGGTAAAATAAAAGTTTATTGCCCCGATTCTATTGACGCCGATAGCTGGTATAATTGGTCAATTCATCCTGCTGACCGTGTGAAAACACATATCGGTTACGAAAACGTTATTCTTAATGATATTATTGAATTTATAAAATACGACTCTGCGAAAGAAAAAATTGCAGTGGCAGGATGCGGCATGGGCGGATATCATGCTGCAAACCTTACATTTAGGCACCCAGATCTTTTCAGCCATTTAATTTCCATTAACGGATTTTTTTTTATCAAACAATTTATATTCGGTCATTACGATGATAACTGTTATTTCAACAACCCACCGGATTATCTGCCCGGTTTAAATGATAATTGGTATCTAGATAAAATCAGGCAGATTGGAATTTTACTTTGCACCGGTGAACATGACCTCGCACTTGAAGAGAATATAAATCTTTCAAACATATTATCATTAAAAAATATAAACCATTTTCTTAACGTTAAACCGGGTTTCGGCAGCAGCTGGGATGAAAGGCGCGCCATCTTTTCGGAATGTTTAGAAAGGATGATATACTGACTTACTAAATCATGTTACGCAGATTGGCGGCTGCCGGATGAAGTAATCTTAATTTTGAATTAAAAACAAAAGATTGCTTCACTCGAAGACTCGTTCGCAATGACTTTTTCAATTTTTAGGACAGCCCCCGACAAAATTTGAATATCATATTGCGTAAGGTGACTTACTAAATCAGCCGTTTAAAATTTCTTCCGGCAAGATTTATTATATTATACCCGTTTAATAAATTCTTCAAAAATAAAATGTATTAAGTATGAATTATTACGAATTTCACATTTCAAAAAACGCCAGGATAAAATTTGATTTCGATAAAAATTTATTTGCCTTAAATGGTGATTTGATAATCGCTGATTTTAAGCAAGCAAGATTATTATCGGACAAAATAAATAATATTAGAAAAAATGAAAATCATCCCGAACTTCAAATAACCGCAGGGCAATTAAATGCGCTCGGATTGTTGCATGAGATTTACCATCACATTATCAGCTTTTATAACGAGAACGAAAATAAAGGTGCTATTTCTAAAAGTATAGATCACCTTCGGCAGCAGCTCGGGGAAAAGGAATTAAACGATGTTCTCATTGAATATCTCCACGAATTTCCGCCGCAGAAAGTTTATAAAGGAATTCAATCCGCCAAAGAATTTCTTGAGGATACAACGTACGACAAACCAAACCGGGAGCTTGTACTTGAAGAATTAATTCTCCTTAATCTTGAAAACTATAACCCTGCCGTTGTGAGTTTTAAAGAATTTTTCAGCGATGCTGCATTATCAAAAAAAGTAAAATATATCGAAGTTATTGATGCAGCCGAGCAGTTCTTTGTAAACGAAAAAACTATCGGAAAAGATAATCTTCATCTCTTCAAGTTTTTACGTAAGCCTATTATGGCTTCACCTAATAATATTGAAGAACAATTAGATTTTATCCTTGAAAATTGGAGCGTGTATGTTTACGATAAATTCCACAACAGGATTTTATCAAGCAAAGATTTGATTTATGAAGACGTAAAACTTTTTATACAGCACGGCGGCGGCGAAATGGGAACGCCCCCTGTTCCAAATTATTTGTGGGAAAAAGAATTTCTCGCACGGGTGCGGGCTAAAATTGCGTCGGGCAAGGAACTTAGTAAAGAAGAATTAAATTTTTATTACACCGAGCCGGAACGGTTTACCGAGGATACAGATTGGATGCCGCAGGTTGTAATGATAGCCAAAAATGCTTATGTATGGTTAGATCAGTTATCAAAAAAGTACCGGCGTTCTATAAGCCGCCTTGACGAAATTCCTGATGAAGAACTCGACCTGCTGGCAAAATGGAATTTCACAGCGCTCTGGTTGATTGGTTTATGGGAAAGAAGTTCCGCTTCAAAAAAAATAAAACAATACACCGGCAATCCCGAAGCAGCATCTTCTGCATACTCACTTTATGATTATGTTATTGCAAACGATTTAGGCGGCGAAACGGCTTTTGAAAATTTAAAACAACGCGCATGGCAAAGAGGAATTAGAATGGCTTCCGATATGGTACCTAACCACACGGGCATTTTTTCAAAGTGGATTATAGAAAAACCGGATTATTTTATTCAACGAAATGATCCTCCATATCCGGCGTATAGTTTCCGTGGACCAAATCTTTCAGACGATGAGAGGGTTGAGGTTAGAATTGAAGATAAATATTATTCAAAGGAGGATGCTGCCGTTGTTTTCCAAAGATACGATAATCATACAGGCGAAGTGAAATATATTTATCACGGTAACGACGGCACAAACATGCCCTGGAATGATACCGCTCAACTTAATCTTCTGCTGCCGGAAGTCCGTGAATCACTTATTCAAACAATCATGCACGTTGCACGTAAAACCCCGATCATCCGTTTTGATGCAGCGATGACGCTCGCTAAAAAACATTTTCAGCGTTTATGGTTTCCTCAGCCAGGCACTGGCGGGGCAATTCCGTCGCGTTCTGATTTTTCATTAACCCGCGAAGAATTTGAGAACGCCTTCCCCGAAGAGTTTTGGCGTGAAGTAGTTGATAGAATGAATGCGGAAATGCCGCAAACATTACTGCTTGCCGAAGCCTTTTGGCTTATGGAAGGTTATTTTGTTAGAACCCTTGGAATGCATCGTGTTTACAACAGCGCTTTTATGCACATGATGATGAAGGAGGAAAATAATAAGTACAGAGAGTTGATTAAAAACACTCTCGACTTCAATCCGGAAATATTAAAACGTTATGTTAATTTCATGAGTAACCCGGATGAAGAAACTGCCGTCAATCAATTTGGCAAAGGCGATAAATATTTTGGTATAGCAGTTATGATGATTACTTTGCCCGGCTTGCCAATGTTTGGGCACGGACAGGTTGAAGGATTCGCCGAAAAGTATGGTATGGAATACAAGCGCGCCTACTATGATGAATATGTGGATGAAAATTTAGTGCGTCGTCATGAGACGGAAATATTCCCCATGATTCGTAAACGTTATTTGTTCTCACAGGTAAATAATTTTGAATTTTATAATTTTATAGATGAATTTGGAAATTTGAATGAAAATGTATTCGCATTTTCTAATAAAGCTGCAAGTGAGAAAACGATTGTTCTTTTCAACAACTCATACAATGAGGTAAAAGGAACTATCAAGCATTCAGTTCCGAAGGTTAGAAATTCAAACGACGTTCAGTCAACAACTTTGGCGAATTCGTTAGGTTTTAAAAATGAAAACAAATATTTCTATATTTTGTTTGACCATAAAACTAAACTTGAATTTCTTTTCAACGGGAGTGAAATTAATCAACAAGGCGCTTTTTTCTCACTGAGTGGTTATGAATATCATGTCTTTTTTAATTTTACAGAAGTGTTCGACGCAATAGGTGAATATCAAAAGCTCTACAAATTTCTGCATGGCAGAGGCGTTCACTCCGTCCTGTTTGCGTTGAAAGAATTAAATCTTGCAGGAGTTCATAAAGAAATTGAACAGATGGTTAACGCACATAATTTCGATTTGATGGAAAACTTCTGTTTTGAAAATGAACCAATCGACTTAAAAAAAGAAAAAGAATATATTTACAACATCCAACCGCTTCCGGATGATGTTCAAAACAATTTAAACGCCCTCTTGTTTGAAATCAATTATATTCAAACACCGCCGGCAGATGCAAAAAGATTTTTTGAGAACGTTACTGAAAGATATAATGCTATAAAAGTTTTTCACTCATTAATAGTAAAAGAATCTGCAAAGCGAACGAGCAAAAAATGGACTGATTTTGTAATAACTAGGTTAACTTCAGGAAAAGCAAAACATCAAAACGATAAAACTCTGTTTCTTCTTCAATTTACATCAGGATTTTTAGATGTTTATTCTTGCAATTTTAAAGAAAATCAAGAAATTTTTGATAAACTTTTACTCGAAAAAGCTATTTGGAATGCTCTAAAATTAAATAATGGTAATGATGTAAGTAGAAATGTACTGCTTATTAAAATCTTATCCTCTTCTCAGTTTTGTAAAAGTGTAATGGAATTATTCAGTTCAGTATCGAACAAATCTACAAAATTCAAATCTGCGGTATTGCTGTTTTTGACTGAACTTTTCGAAGAAGAAAATTTGAAAAAATACCTCAATGTAAATGTTCATGAAGGTGTAGAATATTTCGGAAAAGAAAATTTTTCTACTCTTTGGAACTGGATATTCACAATTTATTGTTACGATAAAAGCCGATCACATTTTTTGAAAGAAAGTAAAATTGCAAAAAGAAAAACAGCGAATTCTGCTTCTGAGGCTAAAAAAGTTTTTATAGATGAGATAAGGAGAGCCGCTGAATTTTTGGAGTTTATAAATATAGGCGCTGAGGAATCGGGCTTCAAAACAAGTGAAATTAAAAAATTAATTGAAATAAAAACTGTCGCTCGTCAAAAAGATAGCATGACAAAAACTTCTAAAACCAAAACAAAGATAAAAACCGAATTGCCCGGCAAATTTTCTATCCGTAAAAAAAACATTTAGAGAAATGAGCCGGATTATACCGGCTCTTTGTAACAATTAATATAAATAACGAGGAAGTAATTTGAGAGTAATAATTTCACTTCTAATTTTATTCACATCTGTTATCCCGGCACAGGTGCAGGTTGAAGTTGCATTCCCCAACCTTGTTTTTAGCAGTCCGGTCGATCTTCAAAATGCAGGCGACGGAACAGATAGAATTTTTGTTGTAGAGCAGCAGGGAAAAATAAAAGTCTTTAGTAACGATCAAGCTGTCGCACAATCGCAAACTTTTTTGGACATAACCGACAGAGTTTCAAGCGGCGGTGAAATGGGATTGCTCGGGCTTGCATTCCATCCCGCATACGAGAGTAACGGTTATTTTTACGTTAACTATACAGCCTCCAATCCAAGGCGAACTCATATTTCAAGATTTTCAGCGAGCGCGTCAAATCCAAATCAGGCTGATCCAAACAGCGAGTTAATTTTAATGTCTATAAATCAACCTTATTCAAACCATAATGGCGGGCAGGTTGCTTTTGGAGCGGACGGTTGTCTTTATATCGCTCTCGGCGACGGAGGTTCTGGCGGGGACCCGCAAAACAATGCGCAAAATAAAACCTCGCTGCTTGGAAAAATATTGCGTATAGATGTAGATAATATTCAGCCTCCATTGAACTATGCTATTCCGCCGGATAATCCTTTTGCCGGAAATACGCAAGGCTATCTTGAAGAAATTTATGCCTTCGGTTTGCGTAATACCTGGCGTTTTAGTTTTGATCGGGAAACCAATCAATTGTGGGCTGGAGATGTTGGGCAGGGGCAATGGGAAGAAATTAATATTATTCAAAACGGCGGTAATTATGGCTGGCGTTGTTACGAAGGCAATCACGAATACAATACATCATTGTGTAATGCTGGAGATTACCTTTTTCCAATTCATGAATACGGACATAATGCACAGGGCGGTTATTCGATAACCGGGGGTTTAGTTTATCGGGGCTCCACGGTTCCTTTTTTAAGCGGAAAATATGTTTACGCCGATTACGTCTCTAAAAGAATATGGGCTTTGGAATACGACAGCATAAACGGCGCTCAAAATCGCTACTTGCTCACTGCCCCTGCAAACATAACTTCATTCGGAGTTGATGCCAACGATGAATTATATTTTGTTTCTTTCGATGGAAAGATTTACAAATTTGTTTCAGCGGCTTTAATTAATGCACCCACAAATTTAATTGCGCAGCCTTCATCTTCAGGCGAAGATAATTTTATATCGCTTAACTGGCAGGATAATTCAAGCAGCGAAACAGGTTTTAAAATTGAAAGAAAAAATGAAGGAGGTATTTTTTTGCTTATTGACTCCGCTTCCGCCAACTCAGTTTCGTACGAAGATTATTCTATCGAAAATAATCAGTCTTACATCTACAGAATTTATGCGTTTAATGAAATTGGGACGTCAATATATTCTAACCAATCACCTATAGTAACTTCTGTTCCTGTTGAGTTTGAAGCATTCTCTGCAATTGTGGAGAATGAAAAAGTAATCTTAAATTGGACAACATCAACAGAAACAAACAACAGGCTTTTTGAAATTGAGCGATACATAAATGACGGATGGGTGATTATAGGCAGTCTATCGGGAAACGGAACCACGACTTTACGAAATAGCTACTCTTTCATAGATGATCTCAAAGGTTCGCATATAAACGGAATTGTAAAATACCGGATTAATCAGATTGATTACGACGGTTCTTCAACTTATTCAAACATCCAGCAGGTAGAATTTGGCAGAGTTGATGTTTTTTTTTTGCATCCCAATTATCCTAATCCTTTTAATCCTGTTACTACTATTGATTTTCAAATACATGAAAAAAGCAAAATAAAATTAGAAATATTCAATGCGCTCGGCGCGCTGGTTGATGTGCTGATCGATGAAGAAGTTTTTGCAGGCTATCATAGCGTCAGATGGAACGCTCCTTCTTTTCCGTCGGGCGTTTATTTTGCTTTGTTAAGCGCATCGTCATCAACTGGCAAAATGCATAGAAGCACCGCTAAGTTGATACTAATAAAGTAACGCGCAGCAAAACGTTCCCCGTTAAGTAATTTATTTATAGAAATGTGAAATAAATTGCGATGTTGAACTTGATTAAGAAGTGGAATAATAATAATTTGCACGAAAAATTTTAGGAAAGTGATGCGCTTTATTTTATTCGGTGCGCCGGGTGTTGGGAAAGGTACTCAGGCAAAAATTCTAAGCTTAAGACTTAATATTCCACACATTTCAACCGGTGATATTTTAAGACAGGCTGTTAAAGATCAAACTCCTATGGGGGTTGAAGCGAAGAAAATCATGGACGCCGGTGAACTTGTTTCAGATGATATTATGATCGGAATGATAAAAGATACCCTCGATTCGGCAAAGTGTAAAAATGGTTTTATACTCGACGGATTTCCGCGCACGATTGCACAGGCAAAAGCAATAGACCTATTATTAAACGAACTTTCAATCAATCATATTTCTCTTGTAGCTATTACTGCTAATGAAGAAGAAATTGTAAATAGATTAACAAACAGGCGTGAATGCAGAAATTGCAAAAATATTTTCAATTATAGAGAGATACAGGATCTTGAATCCTGCCCGAATTGCGGAGCAGTAAACAGTTTCAGACAGCGGGATGATGACAAAGAGGATGTTATTAGACACCGCCTAAAGGTTTATCAGGAAAATACAAAACCGGTTCTAAAATATTATGAGGATCAGAATAAACTTGTCTTTGTAAACGGATTAGATTCAATTGAGAGAGTTGCAGAAAACATTTTAAGAGCTACTACTATTAAGAATAAATTGACTACTTCTGCTTAATAACAGCGCGGTATGCTTTTCCATTTTCAAGTTTTAATATTCTCTCATTTAATTTTTTTACAATTTCATAATTATGAGTAGCGAATAGAATTGCCGTACCCCGGCTGTTTATACGCTTCAGCAATTCCAAAATTTCGCTTGACGTTTCGGGATCGAGATTTCCGGTAGGTTCATCAGCCAAAATTAAAAGCGGTTCATTAATGATTGCACGGGCAATTGCGATCCTCTGTTTTTCACCACCCGACAATTCATCAGGCATACTATTTCTTCTGTGTACCAAACCAACATCTGTAAGCACATTATTTACTTTTTTCTTTATTTCTCTTCGCGGAGTATTGGTTACCTCGAGAACGAACGCAAGATTATCGTAAATATTTCTGTCTTTCAAAAGTTTGTAGTCTTGAAATACAACTCCAATTTTTCTTCTTAAATATGGCAAGTCGTGCGGTTTTATTGTCTGCGAATCGTATTCACCCACTTGCACATAACCGCTCTGAGGCAGCAGGTTCATGTAAATAAGCTGAGATAAAGTTGTTTTACCTGCTCCGCTCTTCCCTATGAGAAAAACGAATTCGCCTTGCTCGACGTGAAAATTTAAGTCTGTAAAAACCGGTTGAGTGGGATAAGCAAAAGAAACATTATTAAAAATTAGCATACTTGTTTTTTCCTTTTTACTATAAATTGAATCCGCTCGGAATTTGCAGTTCCCTCTTTATATTTAAACGCATCATAACACTCAACTACGTATAATCCAGCTCTATCAAGAAGTTCAAAATATGTTTCGAACGGGTAAATTTTTTGTCTGTGAATTTCACGAAATACAATTTTATCATCAGCATAAATTTCAAAAGAATTTTTGTGAATTAGAGATTTTAAAAAGTATTCGCTTTTTTGAGTATAATGGTAACCATTGCACACGCCCTTTTTATTCCCTTCTCTTACGTGTTTTAAACTGTTTTTTTCAAGGCTTGCGTCAAATGCAAAAATTCCTTCAACGGTTAAACATCTATTCACTTCCATAAAATGTTGAAGTAATTTTTTCTTGCTCGTTAAATAATTTACGCTGTCGAAAGTAGAATAGATTAAATCGAACTCCATAAAAAATGGTAAATGAACCATGTTACAACAAACTTTTGGAAAGAGATTTTTTTTATCCGACTTTATCATATCGCTGGACAAATCAGTTGCAATGATATCCTGCAGGTAATTATGAAAACAATTTGTAAAATTTAGATTGCCTGCCCCAAGCTCAAGAGCAATATACTCATCTGGAATATAAGGTTCGATAATCGAGAATAAATAATCAGCCCATAAATCATACTTTACACGTTTCATTATATGATTATAAATGTTCGTTAGTACACTGTAGGAAGAAGTTTTTAACGGCATTATTTAATGTTCCTGTTTTGAACAATTTTTTTTGCGTACTTGTACGCTTGTATCATACTCGATTCATCGGCAATGCCCTTCCAGGCAATATCAAATGCTGTTCCGTGATCGGGGGAAGTGCGGACTATCGGCAGTCCGGCGGTAAAGTTAACTCCACTGTTGAAATTGAGCAGTTTAAAGGGAATTAAAATTTGATCATGATACATTCCAAGGACGAGATCAAATTTTTTCTCCATTCTATTTGCGAAGAATGCATCAGGCGGGAATGGTCCGGCAACATAAAATTTATTTTTAATTTCTTCTATCGCCGGTTTGATAATATTTTCTTCTTCACTACCTATTACTCCTTCTTCACCGGCATGTGGATTTACACCCAAAACCGCAATTGTTGGCGAGTCGATCCGAAGATCTACTTGAAGCATTTTATTAAGCACATTCAGAGTTTGGGTTATGCTTTTTTCTGTGATACTCTTAGAAACTTCTTTTAATGAGATATGTATTGTTTGAAGAGCGACGTTCATTTTTGAAGAAAGAAAAGTCATCACATAAGATTTTACACCACACCAGCCTGCAAACATTTCAGTGTGCCCGCGAAAACTTATTCCGGCAAGATTAATCGCTGTTTTGGAAATAGGAGCAGTTATTACCGCATCAGCATATCCTTTTTTAAGAAATGCGAAAGATGTTTCTATAGCAGAAAAAGAAATCTCTCCTGATTCTTTTGACGGCGCTCCGGGTTTTGCCGGGTAGTTACCCAAATCTATAATAGATACTTTTTTCTTCCTTTTATCATCCGGGTTCCGGAGTAATTGATAGTCGAGTTCACCGAATTGTTTGCTAAGTTTATTTAAAACTCTGAGCGGAACAATAAATATAAATTCATCATTACTTCTAACCGAAAATTTTTGTAAGACTTTATACGTTATTTCCGGACCTATACCGTTTACATCGCCGCAAGTAAAAATAAAAGCTGCCATTTAACCATTCTGTAAAATATAATTTCCTGTGCCTTCTTTATCTACAAAAATAAATTTTCTACCGGGGTTTTCATAATGCCACGTCTCAACAACTTTTCCGCTGCCGTTTGAATAACGCTCAACTTTTAAAGGCTTTCCATATTTAATGTATGTTTTTGCCCTGTCTGTGTTAATTCCGGTTGGTTGGTCAATAGGTTTAAAATTCTTAGCAGCATAATCAACGCGCCCATAATATTCCCCCATCAAAGGATTGAATTTGGTTGATGGAGTCGGGTCATATTTTTTCCAGTACTCTTTAAGGATTGATGAATACATTTCTTCATCGTTATCTAGCATTTTATCAATCGCTTTTTTGTCTTCAATATATTTTAATGATTTTATTGCCGATTCCGTGTTGGTAAGTGAAAATGGTTTGTTTAACCAAACTACATACTGACTAAATATTTTCTTTTCGCCGCCTGCTTCAACTGTTAATTGAACCATCCCTTCACCCAATTTTTCATTTATATTTTTTACGATGAAGTTTGTTGTCTTCAAGTGTTTATCGGTAGTTTTGACTATTATCTCTTCGTTACAAAGTTCCAGTGTCAAAGTTGAAACAAATTTATCTTTTACTTCCGAGTGATATACTTCTTCACCGTTGTTTAGCACAGCAACTTTTATTGTTTCAATTCCATTGCCGAGAATAGGAATTATCAAATCAATTGGATCATCAGTAAAAGGAACACTGCCGCCTAAATTTATAAATCCGGGGTATTTTGTTTGACCGCACTCAATAGATTTACCAATAACAAGCGGCTGAAATATTTTTCCTCTTTTTATAACAACGCTGTCCGGTCTCGGTTTTAATTCCCTTTTGGAATTTAAGTCGGTGATTATAGTTTGAATACTATATTTCCCTTCGGGCAGTTGGAAATTGATGAGACCGTTTATTTGTTTTGAAGCGTCATTTGTTTCTTCGTAATTTTTTACGGTCAATTGTTTCGAATCAAAAAGACGTTTAACCAAAGAGTTTTTATCATCCAAAATCTCTAAAGAAATGTTTAATGCAGCGTAGTATGATTCATCTTTTTTTTCAAAAACAAGCTGATTATACCCAATTGAATAAGCGTAGAAAACAGTAAAAGAAGAATCCGAGGGGAGAAATGTGGCGCTGCTAAAAAATATTTTTTGCTGAACCTGAGCGGTTAATGAGGACACTAATAGTAACGATGTCAAAAGTAATTTCTTCAATTAAGCCCTAACATTTTTTGAGAAACAAATTCACTATTTAACCTTTCATTTGCAAGGTAAAGAGAAGGGACATTTTTCAGCGTAAAAGGATCATCTTTTTGGTTGCCGTATAACCGGCAGAACGGATAGTATAAAAATATATTCCGCTCGATAATCCGCTTAGAACAGAAGTGTCAAAATTTATTTTGTGGTTGCCGGCTTGCTTCACTTCATTAACCAATACGGCAACTTTTCTGCCAAGGGGATCGTACACTATCAAATTCACATGCGATTGAATAGGAACAGAATATTCGATAGTCGTACTTGGATTAAATGGATTCGGATAATTTTGTTCCAACGAATAAACAGAAGGAAATACGGCTTGTTCACCTTCAACAAAGTCCGGATTAATCATCCCAAAATATTTTAAAGAAGCTGTCATCAACTGATTGCGCGCCTCCGCCAGTCCGATAGTTTCAAAAGGGAAAGCAAGAAATACAATCTGTCCAGCGCTCGAAGAATTTCCGAAAGTGCCAGTGTATGCAACTCCGGCGCCGGCAAGCCCGTTATATTTAAGTACTTCGGTACTACCTCCAAAGGCTTCAATGATGTCTGGATAATCTTCAATATAAGGCGAACCCTGGCTTTGAATTCCGTAGCTAAATCCGAGTCCGGCAAATTCCGTAGAATCAGTTCCAAGAACACCGTAGATATTGGAATCATCCGAAACGAATTTTGCTTTGAAATATGAATGCAGAAATTCAGTATCAGCGGAAGTTGCAGAAGATGCGCCTTCCAAATCCCACGCTATTTCCGAACCGCTTACAAAAAGTTTACCTCCATTTTCAAGATAGGATTTGACTTTGCTCATTTCGGCTGTCGAAAAAGTTTCATCCGCCGTTGATTCATCGCCGCAAATCCAGATAACAAGCTGGTAATCATTTAGATTAAACCCGCCGTCAATTACTTTTTCATTAGTGCAGCTTTCAAAACTTAGATTGAATGATTGAGCGTGAGAAACAACAAAATCATGAAATGGATTTGCCCAGCTTCCGCTGCCGCCATAACGGTCAAATCCATCTACAATTAAAATCTTTTTGTCGTCATCCAGCATTCTGATTCCATAAACATCCGACTGCTCGCTGACATTTGTTACTACTGCCGAATCAACTGCAAATAACTTTAGATATAAAGGATTCATTTGGTTGTATGAATATTGAAAGCCGTTTAACGAATTTGTTAAAACGGATTCGTTATCTTTCAACTGGTAAGTTGAACCATTCAAGCTGTAAAATAAACGAAAACCTTTCAAGTCAGGGTCGGGCGGTATATTCCATCCAAAAGAAAAATGGTTTACATCATCCCTTTTTACGAAGTTCATTTGAGGAGCTTGCGGAGGTATCAGGTCAACATCAGTTGTTGTTATAGGAATAAAAACCGTATCGGCATTGCCGCGCGTATCTTCAGAAAAAACCATAACTACATAATTACTGTAGGGATGATTATTTACATTCCAAAAATTGTTTGTCACTGCCTGTGTTGCAGTAACATTCGAGGCTCCACTTCCATTGGTTACAATATACACATGTTGACTTGTACTTGATTCCGGTTTATAATAATTAATATTCACATAGTTATTACCGGGCAGATTATAATACTCAAAACGTAAACCATTATCTGCAGGATTGTAAATCACCGTTTGTGAATCAGCGGATAATATTTTATAACCAATCCTATATGTTCCATTGTTCATAGCTGAAGAACTTGTTCCGTTCTGTTCTTCAACATGAACGATTATATCAATTTTGCTTCCGAGTGAGTTCGAAGGGAGGAATGTGTTTGTTCCATCGAGTAAAAATTTTACGTATCGGATTCGAGGTTTCCATGTATCGTTGTAATTTGATAACCCGCCGTTAGGACGAATGGAATTAATCTGTTTGCCGGAAATTGTGCCGCCTAATTTGTATTCAATTAGATGAACATGGTCTATCGCAACTGTAGAAATTTGCTGCCCGAGCGTAACTTGCTGCCCTACCGATACGGAAGGAATTGTGTGGTAATAAGTAATATTTTTAGATTGCCCGTTTACTTGCGAAGTTACCCTGACATAGGAATCATAACCGGTAGAGCCGTCGTGGTATGCAACAGCAACAACTCCCGGCAAAACAGCAAGAATTGGGGTTCCTGCTGTATTGGGAATATCCGAGCCATTGTGATAATGTCCTTCAACAGAAGTGCTTCTATACTCACCGAACGTACCGGTGATTGGACGTTGAAGTGTCATCGGCGAATAAGGCCAGAGGTACTTTGTTGTGTCGTACTGAGAAAAAAGATTTACCGTTGAGGCAAGAAGTATAATTAATAGTGTTAGAGATTTTATACTCTTCATGCCTGTAACCTTTTTTTAACTGTTCATATTGTTTAAGAAATCCTTGTTGTTCTTGGTTCCTCTCATTTTATCGAGCAGAAATTCCATAGCTTCAACAGGACTGAAATCGCTAAGAATTTTTCTGAGTATCCAAACTTTAGCAAGTTCATCTTCTTTCATTAATAAGTCTTCACGTCGTGTTCCGGAACGATTGACATCAATAGCCGGGAATATTCGTCTATCGCTGAGGTCGCGGTTTAGAACAAGTTCCATATTACCCGTGCCTTTAAATTCTTCAAATATAACATCATCCATCCGGCTGCCGGTATCAATGAGGGCGGTTGCAATAATTGTTAAGCTGCCGCCGTCTTCGGTATTACGTGCTGCTCCGAAAAAACGTTTCGGTTTGTGGAGCGCATTCGAATCAACGCCACCCGAAAGTATTCTACCGGAATGAGGAACAACTATGTTGTGCGCTCTTGCAAGACGCGTAATTGAGTCGAGAAGAATAATCACATCTTCTTTTGCTTCAACCATTCTTTTTGCTTTTTCAATAACCATGTCCGCCACTTGAACGTGTCTTTCAGCCGGTTCATCAAATGTAGAACTTATTACTTCAGCTTTGACAGAGCGTTCCATATCGGTCACTTCTTCGGGGCGTTCGTCAATTAAAAGAATTATAAGTTTTACTTCGGGATGATTTCTGGTAATGGAGTTTGCAATTTTTTGAAGAAGAATAGTCTTACCGCTTTTTGGTGGAGATACGATGAGACCTCTTTGCCCTTTTCCGATGGGTGAAAGAAGATCCATAATCCTCATAGCATATTCTCCCGGCACGGATTCGAGCATTAATCTTCTTGTGGGATAAACCGGAACAAGATTGTCGAACAATGTACGTTCTCTAATTCCTTCCGGATCGAGACCGTTAACCGCTTCAACACGTAGAAGTGCAAAAAACCTCTCGCCCTCTTTCGGCGGTCTTACCTGTCCGCTTACAAAATCACCGGTTCTTAAACTGAACTTTTTAATTTGAGACGGCGAAACATAAATATCATCCGGCGAAGGAAGGTAATTATAATCGGACGAACGCAGAAAACCATAACCGTCGGGGAGCACTTCTAACACGCCCCGCGAGAAGCTAAGCCCATCTTTTGATGTTTGCGCTTCTAAAATTTTAAAAATTAATTCTTGTTTTCTCAAATCGCTGTAGCCCGAAATATCCAAATCTCTTGCTATGGCATTTAGTTCAACTATTTTTTTTGATTTGAGTTCGGAAATATCCATTTGACACTATCCTGGTTAATGATGAATAAAGTTTTGATTAATTATTTGAAAGAAAATCTATTTTTCACTTAACGGTAAATTCCGGAAAAGATAACGGGGTTGATTTACTTGTTACTTACACCTTTAGAAAGGAACAAGAGGTTCAGTCGAAACTTACTTCTATTCGATAAAAATGTCAAGCAATTTGTTTTTTGCTAATCGAACTTTTTATTTCGCCAAGAAGATACATACTTCCGAGAACCACAAGGCATGCATCCCTTTCCTCAGACTCAAAGGACTGAACAAATTCTGCGGGTTTTTTAACCACCGCTACATTAATTCCCAATCCGCTAGCAATTGTAAATAAGTCTTCCGCTGTTGCCGCTCTTTCATAGTCAATTGAAGTTACAAATATACTATCGAAATGCGAAGCCGTTTTTTTTAGCATCTCCGGAATAGCTTTATCTCTCATTGCAGCAAAAAGCAGAACTCTCTTTGAATAATTTTTAGAGTCTTTTTGAAACTCAAATAGAAATTTTTCGATACCATCTGCATTATGTGCAGAGTCCAATATTATTGTGGGGTTTTTTCTATAAAATTCGTACCTGCCTTGAAAACCCGTATTTGCAATAACGTTTTTTATACCTGAACGAATCTGATTTGAGTCATTAACATCAAGCGTTTTTATTAATGTAAGTGCGGCAAGCGCTGCGTTGTACTTTTGGTAGTTACCTTTTAAGGGCATTGTCCACTCATCAAATTCAATTTCTTCGGTATATAGCTCTAAAGTCGATTCTTTAATATTTATGTAGTCCTCTATCCTGTAAAGTTCACTCCCGGTCTGATCAATTTTTTTAGAAACAACTTTTTCTGCCTCAACCGGAAGCCTGCCGCAAAATACTTTAATTCCATCTTTTATTATAGCGCTTTTTTCTGATGTTATTTCCTCGATAGTTTTGCCAAGTACATTTGTATGTTCGAGACTTATTGAAGTTAAAATTACGGAAAGTGGATTCAACACATTTGTAGCATCAAGTCTTCCGCCGAGACCGGTTTCTATAACTGCATAATCAACTTTTTCATCGGCGAAATATTGAAAGGCAATTGCGGTTGTAACTTCGAAAAAAGTAAGTTTATTTTCATCTATGTAGTTTTCATGTTCTTCGATGAATGCAGCCACAAACTCATCAGGTACATCAAGTCCGTTTACTTTTATTCTTTCGTTAAATTTTATAAAATGTGGTGAAGTATACATTCCAACGTTGTATCCGAATTCATACAACATACTTGCAAGAAAAGCCGCAGTACTCCCCTTGCCGTTCGATCCAGCCACGTGAAAACATTTTAACTTTTTTTGAGGATTGCCAATTACAGCAAGAAAATTTGTTATGTTCTCTAATCCTAATTTAACTCCGAAAGTGTGCAGAGAAAAAAGTTTATCTAATGATTTTTGCAAATCCATTGTTTCAATTACTACTATTTATTTTTTTATTATTTAAATCTAAATTAATAAAACCTGCCACTGCAAGCCGAAATTATAAATTGTCATTGTACATTATACATTGTACATTTTACATTTATAAAATATACGAACCGGTTAATTCACTAATTTTATCGATCCCAATTTGAAGACAATATTTTTCAAGTTCACCTACAATTCTTTGTGAGGCGTATGGGTCTATAAAGTTGAGCGTGCCAATCTGTACCGCTGAAGCTCCTGCAATCATAAACTCAACAACATCTTTCCAATTCATTATTCCCCCGATACCTATGATTGGAATATCTACCTTTTGTTTTATCTCCAACACTTTTGCAAGTGCAACAGGTTTTATTGCTGGACCGGAAAGTCCGCCGGTCACATTTTTTAATTTCGGTCTCCTTGTAAAAATATCGAACGCTGCACCCACCAATGTATTAATTGCCGATACAGCATCGCCGCCTTCATCTTTTACTGCTTTCGCAAATTCAGAAATATTAGAAACGTTTGGTGATAATTTAATAATTATTGGTTTATCCGTCACTGCTTTTACTTTAGCCGTAATTTCGGAAACCATCGCGCACGAATTACCAAATTGCAGTCCGCCTTCTTTTACGTTTGGGCATGAAACATTTATTTCGAACGCTTTAATTGTTTCTTCGGATGTAAGGATACGTGTGCATTCAACATATTCATCAACAGAACTGGCTGCGATATTACATATTATCGGAACATCATACTTACTTAAAAATGGAATTTTTTCTTTTAGAAATTGTTCGACACCAACATTGGCAAGACCGATTGCATTTAGCATACCTGCCGGAGTTTCCACTATTCTTTGTGGTGGATTGCCTTTGCGTGGTTTTAAACTTATCGATTTTGTAACAATACCGCCAATTTTATTTAAGTCAATAAATTCAGCAATTTCATTTCCATAACCTACAGTGCCGGAAGCAAGCATGATCGGGTTTCTTAACTTTAACGAACCGATTTGTAAAGAGAGGTCTACCTTCGTCATATCACAACATCCTTTACATTAAACACCGGACCATCTTTACAAACTAATAAATACTTTTCAGGATGATCGGTTGATTCAATCGGACAGCCCTGACAAATTCCGAAACCGCAAGCCATAGCACATTCCGTTGAAACTTCGCAATCAAAGTTATTATCTAAAGCAAATGTTTTTAGAGCACGTAACATTGCATTAGGACCGCAGCTAAATATTTTTACTTTTTGATTTTTAAACTTTTCGATATTTTCTTTGAGAAGGTCAATCACTGTTCCCTTAAATCCTAAAGAACCATCATCTGTTGCAACGGAGGTATTCTTCATTCCGTAAGTTATTATATCTTTCAAAGTTCTGCCGCCAATAAAAGAAAGAATTTCTTTTCGAGAGTTTATCATTCTTGTAAAAAATGGAAATGGCGCCGCTCCAAGCCCGCCGGCAACTATTATTGCAGTTTTATAATCACCATCAAGATTAAATCCATTTCCGAGTGGTCCTATTACATCAATAGTTTCGCCTTTCCCTTTTCTTGAAAGAATTTTTGTCCCTTCCCCAAAAATATTGAACATCAAATAAAAATATTCACCATCAACATCGCACACACTAAATGGGCGGCGAAGCAGAGGATACAAAGACCGAGAAACACGAACATTAAGAAACTGCCCAGGTTTTATATTTGAAGTAATTTCCGGAGAATAAACTTTTAATAAAAATATTTGATTTTCTATTTCTATTGATTCATCAACTACAGCATCAAGTAAAAGCAAATTAAACCCACCGTGCGGTTAGCCGCCATTAAAAATTATAAATTATGAATGAGTCTACTCTAAAAAGGTATTCCACGTCATTGCGAGGAACGGAGTGACGAAGCAATCTTTTGATTTTACGCTAAATTCGGCAGATTGCTTCTCCCGCAATGCGGGATCGCAATGACATTATTCAATAGAACCTTTTTAAACCAGACTCATGAATTAAAAAAAATTAGTTATTTAATTTCGTATGTAAATCTAAGTAAAGTTTGAATTATCCCAAATCGTTTTTTTAATAATACAACTCGCATTTGTGATTGCTGTTCAGGCTTTCGAAAGAAATAAGTTCGAATAAAAAATGTTCTATATCCATAACTAATAATTTTTCACTCTCAATATCCAGAGTATCAGATTTTCAGCAGCTGCCGGAGTTCAGAAAACCGGAAAATCTTTAATCTTTGGAGCGCTGGCACAATGTCACATATACAGAAACAGAAAAATGTTAAAAGTTATCTACAACTTTTCAAATTTTATGGCTATCCAATCATCCATTTTTTCTAAATGCAGTTTAGTAAAACCAAAAATGGAATATTCGCGAACAATCTCTTCTTCGTCATTTTCCAGCAGCCCGGAAAGAATTAATATGCCGTTGGTTTTTATTCTTGCTGCAATTTCTGATTTTAAAGACAATAAAACATTCTTCTGAATATTGGCAAGAACCACTTCGAAGTCTTTTATTTCCACATCTGTGATCTCCCCCAACAAAACTTCAACTTCATCTGTACAATTATTAAGCTGGCAGTTTTCATGCGCATTATCAAGACACCATTCGTCATTATCAACCGCAACGGCATAAGAGGCGCCTAATTTAATAGCAGCTATGGCAAGCACGCCTGTACCGCTCCCTACATCTAAAACTTTTTTGTTTTGAAGATCAATATCTTCAAGCATGGTAAGTACAAGCTTTGTTGTTTGGTGCTCGCCTGTCCCGAAAGACATTTTAGGATCGATGGTTATAACAATTTGTTCGGGCTTGTTTTCATATTCTCTAAAAGTCGGTTTGATAACAATTCGGTCCGAAACTTCTATAACATTTATACTTTTTTCCCACTCTTCGTTCCAATTTTTGTTTTCAACTATATTTTCTTCGATGTTAAAACTGCGCAATAATTTTTCATAAAGTGCAGAATCTAATATTTTGCTTATATCATTAATCGAAACAGCGCTTTCACTTTCTACAAATACTTTCAAACAGTTCACTTCTTCAGATATTCCATTGAGGTCAAGCTGCCATAAAAGTCCGCTCAATATTTCTTCATTAAACGGATCGGCTGTTATTAAAAACTCTTTATACTTTTTCATCACTACATTTGCTTTATATAAGGATAAAATAAAATTATAAAATTACATATTTTATTGTAGGAAGTTTTTCAATTACTATATTTTAAATTGAAGCGAGTAAATAAAATGCGTTAAAACATCGCCGACATTTTGTAAAGTTTCTTTTCCAATATTTTCCATGTTGTCACTCTGTGTGTGCCAATAATTTCTTCTTTTGTTGGGAGAATTCGCACCAACAAGATCTATATCAATAATATCAATTGTACGAATTCCCGCCTGGTTTAAAGGAATATGATCATCATAAATTGCCGGACCAACCTGTTGAACAAATTGCGTCACACCCAAACGGGAAGCTATTCCCCAAACCATGTTTACAATATCCGGAGCGTATTGATAAGAATAACCTTCCTTCATGAATACAGCTTCTTTATCGCCTACCAGATCGAGAAGTATACCAAATACTGGGGCGTATCCCTGAGGGAGTTTTGCTGAAAAGTATTTTGAACCGAGACAGAAATTAGACAAATCATTGTGCATGCCATAATCTTCACCATCGAATAAAACAATATCAATTCCATAATCAACTTTTTGATTTTTAATCAGGCGGGCAATTTCAAGCAAAACACCGACGCCGCTTCCACCGTCATTTGCTCCAAGAATTGGGAGGTTCCGTTTTGTCGAGTCTTTATCTTGTTCACTCCGCGGGCGCGAATCCCAATGTGCAGCGAGTATAATTCTGTTCTTTGCAGCCGGATAAAATTTCCCAATTATATTAGTCAATGCAAGTTTTTCACCATCGTAACCGAGGTATGCAAATGGTTGGAGTTCAACTTCATCGGCATATTTTTTTAATTCGCTTTGCAGATATGCTAATGCTTTAGCGTGCCCGGATGAGTTAGGAGTTCGTGATCCAAAAGATACTTGTTTCTCAATTTGTAAATACGCATTTTTTCCATCAAACTCAGGAAGTTGAGAATTTTCTTTTAACAAATAAAGCGGCTTGCTCACTTGTTCCTCCGGTTTATCTTTTTGGCATGAACTTAATACAACGAAAAAGAATAATGGAATAAGTACTAAAAAATTTTTCATAGTTAAATCAACTTCTTAAATGATATGCAAAAATATAATAATTACACCATGTCTAAAATTCTTTTTATAGAGCAGTTATTTTAATGGATAATGAATTAGTACGGACAATAAGTGTATTTTTTTTCCGATATGTGAAATTCACAGTTTTATAATTGTCATTCTCAGAAAAGGAATAAATTTTATCACTTCACTAAGAATGACATTACAAATTTTCTTTAATAATTATTGAGCCTTGTCTAAAAAGGTCGTTTCTGTCATTGTTTGTGGCTAACGGAAAGCAATCTCGCGATTGCGAGACAAATTCTAAAGATTGCTTCACTCCGTTCGCAATGACAAATAAAAAAAAACCTTTTTAGAATGGACTCATTATTTAATTAATATCAGCTTTTTCGAAGCTGTAAAATTACCTGCTTTAATTCTATAGATGTAAACACCGCTTGTCAAACCGGATGCGTTAAAGTCTACTACAACTATTCCTTTCGGAGCATAATTATTGTATAATGTTTTTACTTCCCTACCAAGCACATCAAATAATTTAAGTTCAACATTCTGACTAAAAGGAACTTCAAACCGGATTGTAGTTACAGGGTTAAACGGATTTGGATAATTTTGATAAAGCATAAAATTAAAATCATTCACTTCAAAATCCTTCACATCAACTACGGGAATTACGAAGACGCCTGTTCCGCCTGCTTCATTATATCTCTTCTTAAACTCCTGCATATATTTATTTGCAGTATAAATATCATATATAACAAGTGTGTTTTCATCATTATCGTTCTCCGCAGAGTTTGACCAATTATGTGAACCCGTAACTGTAATAGGTTCGCTGTTAAAATATGATGGATCAATTATGGAATATTTATTATGCAAAGTTGCGCCGCTGTTAGAAAACATTTCGGCATATTGCTGCAGTGTTTGATACTGGCTTCCTATTGAATTAACCTGGTCGATTATTCCCCTAACATTCACTCCCAAATCATTTCGGTTTTTTATTGCAACCTGTATATCGCTTCTTGTAAAAGTAAAGAGTTCAAAATAAATTTGATAATTAGCCGTATTAACAGCATCTATAATTTTTGAAGTCGTACCATCCGATGGGCTAAAATATAAACCAACAGATTTTCCTCCAATCAAAAATGAATGAGGCGTATTATCTGCTTTTTGATTTCCGAACTTAGCTGCGGAAGAATTAGGAATATTAGTAACGCTTCCCCACATCTCTTCAAATTCTGTAGTAAATGCCGCCGCTAATGTAGGGTCGTTAATTTCCACAACATTATTTTTCCAACCAACTTCTGTGGAGGTAACATTCCATGAACCCGTCCATACCCAATCATTGTTTTGAATCGAATCTTTTGCATCAAAAATAAAAAATTTGTTATGCATTATACCATCTAAATAAGACGGACGCTTTTGAACTAATATACCGGCATCCAATAATTGCTGGACAGAATTCTGTGTGGTCCTGCTGTCGTATACAACGCGCACAGTTACTCCTCTATTTTTAGCGAGTATAATGGCATTAGCAATTTCAGTCATCCCTGCAAAACTGTATAAAGCTAAATCGATGGAAGATGTTGCTTGATTAATTCTTAAAATAAGTTTCTGAACAAAATCTACATTGCCTGCTGCCGCATTTCCGGGAATCGCAACTGAAGTATCCACCGAAAAATTAAAATATACATTTGTTGTCCCCAGAGTAGGGTCGGAAGAACTTGTAGAAACTGTTTTTAGTGTGCTAACCGAGGTACCGACAGAATTTGTTGAAGAAACTTTAAAGAAATATTGAGTTGCCGGAAATAAACCATCAACGTGAACGACATGATATGTAGTATCATCGGCAACGTAAACTTCACCTAATTCAAGTGAATCGGTAAGACCATATATAACTTTGCTATCGCCATTTCTTATTGTGTTAAAGTAAACTGAGAAAGATGATGTGTCTATGTTTGATGCAACCACCGGATTTAATATTACAGGTTTGCCGTCATCAAGAACATCTTGAATAAACCTCGGGAGTAATTGATAGCCGCTGTTGAAAGGAGCCGCAAATTTAAATTGACCGAGTATAGCAATAACATCTACAGGGCTTGAAGGTATTTGTGTTCCAATCAACGAAGCCACATCATTGTCAATTCTAAATCCATCGGTTAAAGTTCCAGAAGCATCGGAAATAGTATAATTAGTTCCCGACTGAAAATTTCCAGTTCCCGAAATAGTTACGTTATTTACTCTGATTAATAATGATTCAAATTCTTCAAAACCATTCCACTGCTGATTTTTAATTTGAGTTAATGTTACAATTCTAGGCTCAATGGGATTATTTTGATTAAGTATAACAACCGATCCGCCGCCGCGATTAAAATCAATTTGTGTTAGACCTCTGAAGTGTGTAAGT
The DNA here is from genome assembly GCA_001873185.1 of Ignavibacteria bacterium CG2_30_36_16. Classification (GTDB taxonomy): domain Bacteria; phylum Bacteroidota; class Ignavibacteria; order Ignavibacteriales; family Ignavibacteriaceae; genus CG2-30-36-16. The sequence goes on from MNYQ01000045.1 coordinate 33,426, forward strand.
AAACCTGTTACCTGAACAGAATCGCCGATATGAACAGCATTTGCAAAATTACTGCCGTAAACAGAAATGCCTCCAGTTTCATCCTGAAGTGAACCCGGACCCGAATTGCCGAATTGATTTGATGCGGAAACAATCCCGCGAATTGTAAAGACCTGTCCGGTATCGACAGGTATTCCGCTGCTGTTATTATTCTTTAAATTTGCAATTGGCACAACAGTCTGCGCACAGATTACTGATGCAAAAAAGAAAAGAATGACGAGTAGATAATTTTTTTTCATTATTGAACTTCCGTGGATAAAATGAATCGAACTATTCTATTGTTTCCGGTATCGGTAACATATAGAACTCTATCAAACACTGTAACTCCGTAAGGTTCTTTTAAGTTATATTTTCTTCCCCCAAAAGATTCTAATTCCTCACCGAATTGATTAAACTTATAAACACTGTCTTTACCCGCATCGGCTATATAAATGTTTCCGAAGTTATCTACCCATGAACCCTCAGGGCGCAAAAATTTATTTGGTTTCGCAAATTCAACACCGTCATCGGGCGTATAACGGCTAACATATTTTTCGTCTATTGCAGATACCTGGTAATTATACCATTGTGCTTTAAAATTATTATTACCTGTTAAAGTAGCAAGGAAATCTATATTCCTTTTTCCAATAGATGACATGGAACTAATTTGGTTTGCCGATACTAACCCGGAACTTAACGGGTCGATATTTGCAACTCTACCGATTAGTGAATCTTTTTTGTTATTGATAGGATTGAAAATTAAAATCGAATTATCCGGATCAAAAATGCTTGAATTATTCGGACCGGTGCGGGCAATGTAGAACGAATTATCATAAAAAGTTACAACGCCTGTGTATTGTCTATTAGGGAAATTCAAATCAGATGTTCTTGGTAAAAGTCTAACTTCCGCCGCTGTTTCAATATTATGCTTTGAAGATACCAAATCGTATTTGTAAACTGCGCTGTATGTTTTTGCCACTCCGTTAATCAATGTATCAAAAGATGCGCAGACAATTAGGTTAAGCCGGAAATCTTGCGAAAGAGCGATTGGTTTTTTTACAGTCCTTGTTCCAAGAACCGTTCCCGAAAGATTAAGCATAACAATTCTATCGTTATCTGTATCTGCAACATAGATGAAAGGTTCTCTTCCTGCATAAATATCCTGCGGGCGATTAAATCCTTCCCATGCAGGCGATAAAGCAATGTACACAGTATCGCCGCCAATGTTTGCTCCGCCGCCGGAATTTTTAGGCTCGGTTATATTAAACTTCTCCGCACAGCTATAAAGCAGAGGAAATATTAGTATTAAAAATATTTTAAATAATTTCATTTTTATAAATCTAATATGATTGAAAAACGGTGAGCATTGCCAAGCCGTTCAAAATTTGTAAAAGCATAATCCAATTTAAATTCTGCAATACCAATTGGAGGGTTGATTCCAACGCCGAATGAATAGTCCTGTTCTTCAACATTGAACTTGTAGCCGCCTCGAATATAAAAAAGGTTTCTCCATGCATACTCCGCGCCTATTGCAAAATTTTCACTATTATCATTCGGATGATTTAATTGAATTGAGGTAGTTAAATAATTATCATCATTCTGAATAGGCTCAAATGCAAAACCTATTCTAAAGATAGTAGGCGGAGAAAAAGACTGCCATCTATCATTAGTTCTTTTTCCAACTAAAAAAACTTCACCGTCAGGCGCTAATTGATTTCCAAAGTTTGAAACAGCGACTGCAAAACGTGTAGTGCCCAATCCTGTCCAGTAGTAAGTGCCCAGGTCAACCATTACACCGCGCATTTTTAGTTTATCAAGTGTTTCTTCAATATAACGGATAGTGCCGCCAAAACTAAATTGTTCGGTCATTTTTCTTGCATAACTAACTGCAATTCCTAAGTCACTTACGGAAAAATATTCTCCAGTACCAGACGGAGCGAACTCGGTTGTAACTTTCATTTTGGGCATACTCAAATAAGTTAACGCCACACCTACAGTATTTGTTTGATCAAAATGATAAACAGCGCCGAGAAAATCGTGGTTAATATCTACGAGCCATTTATTATGCGAGACTATTATTTGATTTTCCGAAAATTGAACTAAACCTGCAGGATTCCAATATAGAGCTGAAGCATCATTTGCAACTGCCACAAACGATTCGCCGAGAGCAGCGGCTCTGCCGCCTACTCCAATTTTTAAAAATTGCGCTGTTGAGATACCTGCCCGCTGTCCACCCAAAACCGGAAACAGTTGTGCCTTTGCAATCGAGGAAACCACAATCAGAATTATTGCAGCTAATTTTAATTTCATATTAAAGGCACCTTCTGTTATTTGTTGTGCACTCTTTTAGATAATTGTTTTTCAATTTTTTTATTCTCATCTTTATTTAATTCAGTGTCATTAAAGAAATTAGAATCTAAAACTTAAGCCGAGTTTAATATTCCGCCGGGTTAAATATCTTGCCGGATTGTCCGGATATGGATTAAGCGGTGCCTGAAGATCGGGATAAATTGGATCATTCCATGAACTCGGTACAGGGTCACCATACTCGTAAGCCTTACCCGTAACCGGATTTATAATAGCAGAGTTCTTAGTATCAAGCAAATTATTCACTTCAACAAAAACAGAAAACTTTAGAGAATTTACTGAAAAGTACTTTTCGAAATTTAAGTCCACCCAAAACCAGTCATCACCGATTTCATTATTTCTATTATTTCGGACACTCTCATACTCCGGTTTTCCGTTTGATTCGTAATTGCCGGTGAACAATGCGGGTGTATATCGTTTGCCCGATTGATAGAAGAATCTTAAATGAAGATTATAGTCATCTAAAATCCCATTACCAAAACCGAATAAAGCATTGTCTTTTTCCACATAAAAATTTGTATTTATTGAAGCGGAAAAAGGGCGATCCCATGAAACATATTCTTCTTTAATAGACTCGTCGAGATCGCCTCTTAAAATCAACACGCCTTCATCTGCCGAGGAGCTTTTGCCGGTAACTATGGAATATGCAAAAGTAGTTGACCCGGAGAACCACTTACCAATTCTTTTTCTGTACTCAAGTTCTACTCCTCGTGAGCGCGCATAATCTGAATTTACATATGTGATAAAGCGCTGTGTTGCAAATCGTGCCGATGTAATTCTTGCAGTACGCGTACTAACGTAATCAAAGATATCTTTGTAATAAGCGGTAAAAGTTAAAACATCATCGAGCGAAAATTGCGTCTTTAAACCTAATTCGTACGCTACAGTTGTTTCAGGGTTCAGGTTTGGATTTCCAAATTTTTGAAATGACGATTGTGCATTCAACGGATCGAGTTTTGCATACACAAACTGCGGCTTTGGCCATTTGCTGAAATGCCCGTAGGAGAAAAATAAAGTTTGATTATCCGATACCGGATGGGATACACCGAGGCGCGGACTTAAGCGTGCCTTGAATCTTCTCTGACCGAACCAGCCAAAAGTATCGTTCCTGTAATTTTCTCTTGTCTGATCGGGAATTGTAATAACGTCCGGATTATTTACTGCATCATCAACATACTTACCGGGGAACCAGTAATCAAGACGCAGTCCAAAATTTAAAATCATACCGGAAAAGTTGATGTTATCCTGTGCGTAGAATGAGCCGGTGGCGGGATTAACTTTATAGATATCATTGTTCAATCCAAGGTTACCAACCCACGGCTTGAATATATCTATCACCTGCATCTCCTGAAGCTGAATATTGAACCCCGCTTTAAATTTATTTTTCTCATCGAAGAAACTCGTAATATCTCCGCGAATAGAATATTCTTCAACATAATGATCGCGCCAGGTAAACGGATTTCCCACATCCCAAAAACCATCACCGGGGATAATCCCTATTGTATCTCTTTCTAAATTATAATATTCAATCGGGAAATTTGGAATGTCTTTCGGTTCTGTATAATCCTTCCAATTTCGCCCATTTGCATCCACTCTTAAATTAGTATGGAAATAATTTAGTTTCAGTTCGTAATAAGTGTTGGGATTTAAAGTATGGGTTAATGAAAATGTTTGGTACTTATTAATGTGTGTAAATGTATTAGCCTGTTCTAAGATATTCTGAAATTCATACTGATATCCCGGACTCGGTTCAACATATTCGAGATTTGATTGGAGAGATTGCGAGTTTTGATTAATGTTTACAGACTGGTTGAATGAGTATTGGAATTTTATAGTTGGAGAATATTTATAAGTGATTTTGCCAAGCCCGAACCAGCTATTTTCTGCACGAAGAGCAAAATCGGTTCCTCCGAAGGTCGAAGAGAACAATTGAAAAGGTTCTGGTTTATAATAACCGCCGGTAATTCCGTCTGAAATTCCCATATAAACATTTCCGAAGAATGTGAGTTCTCCCGGAATTTGAATACCGATTAAAGGAAGCAGGGAGGAAGTTATCGGTTCGGGTCCGCTAAGGTTTGCTTCAAGAATATCTATATTAAAAACATTGTAAGAATTTTTATTGCCAAGGTTATCTCTTTTATAAGATAAATAACCATGATAAACGCCTCCGCCTTCCCGTGTTTTAACATTTACCACACCGGATGTAGCCTGCCCGAATTCGGCATTATATCCGCCGGTTATTACTTCAACTTCTTCAATCGAATTCGCACTAAGCTGAAGTCCGAAACCAGTGCCGGCAAGCGGATCTTGTACGGATACTCCATCGAGAAGAAAAGCATTTTCGTACGATCTGCCGCCGCGTATGTGAATTGCATTATCCGATTTTACAACACCTGCCTGCTGCACAACAACATCGCCAATATTTTCCACAATGGAATTTTCAATATCTTCTCTTGATATAGTTCTTTTGCTCTGAGTTTCTTCAACATCAACAAGCGGTTTATCGCCTATAACAATTACATCCTGCTCAAGAGTTAAAACCGATTCTTCTAATTTTACATTTAATAATTTTGTTTTATTCGGTTCAATTTTGGTTCCGGTAAACTGTAAAGTTTTATAACCAATAAACGAAATTTCAACGTTGTAAGAACCGGGAGAAATATTTTTAATAGAAAAATTTCCATTTAGATCTGTGGCTGCACCGTAATAAGTTCCTCTAAGAATAATATTAACGCCCGGCAGCGGTTCGTTTGTTTTGGCATCCAAAATATTACCCGACAATGCACCGGGCTGCTGCGCGAAGAGATTTAAGGAAATAATAAATAAAAAGCTGAATACTTTTTTCATGGTGTTAAACCGAAATCTTCAAATAAAACTTTGTTCAATAATGATTTTACGTTAGCGTTACCGCCGTTTAATCTGTGTAGCGGTAATCCTAAAAAAAAGAGAGACTGACTATTGTTTTCAAATCCGATGAAGCCTTTTAATTCATTATTCGGGAAATAATAAATTGGTTTTACGCCTATACTATTTAGATAAAAAGACCGCGGTCTGAAAATATTAAGTGATGTAACAAGATCCGGATATTCCGGCGCTGTGTTATTTGCGGAAATCAAAACATTACTAAAAATAGTTGACCTTGAAGAACTGCTATCCGAAATTATGGGAAGAAATCCCTGAAGAACTGTGAGGTCAACGGATGATGGGAACTGCATTGAGAAAAATATTTTGCCGCCGCCGTCTAAAAACTTTTGAACAGTTCCAACCGCTAAATCGAGCGATGGATTAGTATCGGAATACCAGAATACATATTTAAACAACTTCACTGTTTCAAGAAATGTCACATTTAAAAATGGGGGAAGGTTTTTCTTAAAATCATATAAATCATGTTGGTCCTTTAACCCGAGACTGTCGAACATTTTATAATAAAATGATTCAGCATCATCTATTGTTCCATAATCATCAATCAAAATAAAATCGCTCTTGGGCTTTTTAACATACCAGTTTTTACCTTCACCGGGCAAAGAAATAAACTCTGATTTTGCTCCTGATATATCTACAGCCTGAACATAAAATTTATTATCCGAATCGAGTAAAATGCCGGATAATTTAACTGCCGCAAGATTATTGGGATTACCGTCTATTAGAATGTCGGCTAATGGATTTAAATAATCCACTACTCTCAGTGTTATAGTTCTAACAGCTCCATTAATTGTTACTGAATTGTTAGTATCATTAAGAGCGATATTAATGTGATCAATTGTATTCTCGCCGTCTAAATCGGTTGCATCCCATCCAAAAGACATAACCGGGTAAGAAGTATCCGGGACAAAAGATAAAGTATTCCATGAAATTACAGGAGCAGAATTTTTTATGGGCATATTAATCGATGCCGGTTGAGGATCAATCAAACCTATATCAGCGAAAGGTTCTCCAGCATCGTAAACGTTATTTCCGTTTTTATCAATGAAAGGTTCATTTCCGAAACTGATATTATTCTGAAAAATATTATTATCATAAATACCGTTGCCGCCATTGTCAACAGCCGAAACTTTGAAAGTGTAATTTGTATCAACAGCGCCAATTTGTAGTGCAAATACACTGTCGTTTTGAGATGTAAATGTCCAGGTTATTCCATCCCAAGAAAAATAGAATCCGATTATAAGTCCATCAGGGTCGTCACCCGTCCAATGGAGATGGATTCTGCTGGGCTGGCTGCTTATAGTGCTATCCGGATTCAAAAATACAGAGGTTTTGGGCGGCATATTACCCAGAGGATTTTCTGCCGGATTATCATAACATGAGTATAACAATAAAGTTATTATTACAGGAATAAAAAACAGTAAAAATTTTTTCATTCGTATTAAAAATATATAAAGGATGGCTCGAAAACCAAGCCATCCTATTTGTTAAAATTATTTTATGAGTCTACCATAAAAAGGTTCAATTGAATAATGTCATTGCGATCCCGCATTGCGGGAGAAGCAATCTGCCAAATTTAGCGCAAAATCAAAAGATTGCTTCGTCACTTCGTTCCTCGCAATGACGGGAAATACCTTTTTTGAGTGAACTCATTTTATTAGTATCATTTTTTTAACAACAGAAAATCCCTCACTATCTAATTTATAGAAGTAGACTCCTGAAGTTAATTTGCTTGCATCAAAGTGTACTTTGTATATCCCGGGTGATTGCACCTGGTTTACTAAAGTAGAAACTTGCTGACCAAGAATATTAAAGATTTTCAATTTTACTAATCCGTCTTTCGCTATTGAATATGAAATAGATGTAGAAGGGTTGAACGGATTTGGATAATTTTGATCTAAGCTGTACTGAACCGGAACGGGCTCAATTTCATTAATACCAACCGGGATGTAGCCCATAAAATCATCGTCTTTTCTTGGTGTCAGTTTGTAATTACTGAATGAATAGTACATTATACCTTTAAGTTCAGCAAACCTATCGCCTTTTTTTACATATACAAAATTTGGGTTACTAATAAATGTAGTATCCCAGGCGTTGTGATATTTATGATTACCATCCTGTAATTCTACTCTTGTTTTTCCGGTACCATCATTTACTAGTATCTCGCCGAAATTTGAACCACCGTCAGCATTTCCACTATCGACCGTTACACTTACAAATTTAACTAACACACTCTCCCACTTTTCTCTAGCAGGCTGATTATTACCAGCTAATCCCATTTCGCCTGTAGTTATTGTTACTGCTTCAGGTAAGGGATTGACCTGAGAGTTAACAGTTAAAATAGATAAGCTGTCGATTTTTGTAACATCAAAACTTTCTAAAATTACACCTTCGGCAGTTATCTGATTTCCTTTGGCTAAGGAAAGCACGTTGGTACCAAGACTTCCTAAAGTACCAATTTGAATTCCGCTCCACGCTGCACTCTGATCCTGCATATACACTCTTAATGGTGTAGTGGAATAACCCGGAAGATCGGATGTATCCGCTGTTACTATACCGTTAAGTTGAATTCTGTAACCGTTATAGCCGCTGAATCCACTTCCGAAAGGACTGTATTGAACATCTGCAATTGTTAACGGTCGATTGAGAACTAAATAAAAATATTTTCCGGTTGTATAATTGGATGGACCATAAGAAATATTGCCTACATTGTCTTTTGATTTGATATAAAAACTAACCAAAGCCGAATCTGAATTAACTCCTGGAATTATGGCAGTCCATCTGGTTGTATCCGAGACAAGCTTTGTCATTGTTAATGAATCTAAAGCTCCGCCGTCAACGCTGTACATAACTTTTGCTTCTGTAACGAAGCCATCAAGGTCTGTAATTTTGGAAGTTATAGTTACAGCCTGATTTGATGATACTAAAGCATTATTCCTTTTGATATTAGTAATTAACGGAGGTGACTGAATAACCGGACCAACATCACCGGGATAAACAGGAACTAGATAATAACCGTCTGCTCTTGTTGTCAAAATTCCGCGAACGTAACTTATATATGACCCGTCCTGCGGTGCCTGCCAATTAGCAAGCCCTGCACTGCCGGTTTTAAAGTAACGGGATTGATTATACATATAAGCAAAATTTCCGTTACTGTCATTCAGTTTGAACTCACCGTTCGATTCTCTATCCGATGTAATTATATTTCTGAATATGACGTACATATTCTCATATTTTTCCATCTCAAAATTATAAGTGTTGGAGGCTGTAAAAAGATCGGACAATTCAAGTTCTATAGGGTCGGGTCTTTTTGGTTCTTGCCCAACAATCTGAACCGGAACAGGTTGGGGGTCTAGTAACATCAGTAATTCAGTTGTGGTAAAATACTCTGTCACCACGCCTGTGAACTCAACAACCTGCGCTGTATCGACGAGATCAAAAAATGTATTTTGATTTACTATTGAAGTATCATTCTGAAGGACATTTAATCCAGTCCATGCGTTGCCATCGGGATCTTGAATATAAGTGACCCATCTTGCCCCGGCGGAGATGATTGTATTTCGATTAGTATCCGGATCAACAACCGGACGAACTAATATAAGCCCTCTAACCCGGACTGTATCTCCGTTCAATGGAGACGGAGGATCGGAATTTAGCGAATCCAAATTAAACTGTATATCCCTTATAGTAACTAAGGGGTATTGTTGTGCTTGTATAAAACCGGCGAACAACAATACTGCTACCAGTAAATGTTTTAAGTTCATGTTTACTCCTTATTTAACAATTAAAAACTTACCTGTTTTAATTTTATTATTATTATTATTTTTTACTGTAAAAAGATAAAGCCCGGTGGCAATTGCTTGATCATGATCGGTAACAAGATCCCATGCATGTTCGCCGCCGGCAAATTTTTGAGAACTCCCGCTCGAAAAATTTTCAAACCATCTTATATCGCCCCCGCTGTTTTGCTGATTATGATATAATCTTTTAATTACATCACCTGATAATGTGTAAATTGTAATTTCGCAATCAGCCGGGAGGTTAAAAAAATAAATCTTCCTTAATCTCTCCGAACTGCCATCCCATATTGCACTTCCGTAATATGGATTCGGATAAACTCCAACTTCAATATAATCATCTTCCGATGCAGGAGTGCCCGGTAAAACTCTGTTTAGATTTGCAAGTGAACTTGATTCTAAACTGTTTAGATTATTTTCTTCATCACCTTCATCAAAAGCTGTAACGGAAAATAAATATTGCCAGCCGTTAAGTAAATTATTTACTTCATACTTATAATAATAGTTTGTTGTATCACCCGGAAATGTTACGGGCTGATCAAGCTTAACAAATTCAAATCCTGTGTTATATCCTATATCATTTACGCTGTCAACTTCGGTAAGTAAAACTAAAGAAGAAAGAACATCCTGTATGTTTGATAAATCGAATCCCGACTGAGTTCTGTAAATTCTATATCCTTCGAAATCTCTTTTCCCAGAAATTGGATCAACTGACGATTCTGCTCTTTTATCCCAATAAATTGTTGCTTTATTTTTTTCAGGAATCACTTTAACTACCGGAACTAACGGAGGCGCTGGCAGAATATATCTTGTTACAGAATTATTGCCGTCAATATCTTCACCGGGATCTAATATTCCGTTTCTGTTTCTATCTTCTCCGTAAAATGCTCTTAAAGCCCATTCAGCATTATTAAATAAATTTGTTTTTTGTTCTTTCGTATCCAATGAAGCTGCATCGGTGCCATATTTTTTTGCGCAGACTATTGCATAAACAACATTAATACTGTCACCCGGCGCAATATTCTTGTAGTAACCAGATGTAATCAAAAGAGATCTGTTAGATGGCTGGCGCAAAACTTCTGGACTTACGCCGCTATTGTATCTGTTCTGACCACCAAAATAGCCCTGCATTTTTCTATATCGGTCAAAATCATTATTTGGAGCAAAAAAGTTAGGATCATCAGTGTTTCTAAATTGCCACGAAACATAATTAACCGAAGGTAGAGTTTCGGTTCCGTTTGTAAAAATCGAATCTAAACTTGGTGTAGAACCTAAAAATTGAACACCGAGATAACTATCTGTAAAACCTATGTCGCCGGCGGCATCAAATTCGTAGGCAATATTCATTGAATCGCTGAATCCGTTTCCGCCTTTGTTAAAAAAAGAACTGCCCGTTCGCGGTGAAGTTATTTTTGTATTTCTTACAACTCCGTCTGTCCATAAACCAACATAAACACTGTCTAAATATTTTCCGGAAACATTTTTAATGGTGAAGTTTAGGATTACAAAAAAATCTGCGAAAGGAAAATTCCAGGCATAAGTTTCCTGGTGAACAACTACTCCGAGGGGGTTGTGGTTTTCAATCAATTCACCATTCGAATAAGTTGTATTAGTGTCTGTATAATCCATTAAAAAGTCTTGATGCGAAATTGCCTTCGGGTCATAAACGCGCGAATCTAATAATGATGAACGTTCAATTATAAAACTTCCGGGATTATTTGTGTATTCAAATCCGCCGCCTTTTGATGAAACTGAAGCGGCATCAACGGCGCCGGTTGTTACTAAGGGTGTGGAAGGTG
>MNYQ01000072.1 GCA_001873185.1 Ignavibacteria bacterium CG2_30_36_16
GCACTCCATTAGGAGTGCCATATAAAAAATAGAAGCATTTAGTAACCATATTCAATTATATTTTAATGATTTACACAAATTATTTATAAAATTAAGTTGACGCATATGCGCATTTGCGGGAATATTTTTAAAATAGTTTTCTACATCATCCATCAATCCGTTAACTAATCCGTTAGCCAACGGACTTGCCGCGCTATGGCTTTTGCATAACATCAGTTAATAATCCAATTTGGATGTTTTTTGTTGAGCCAATAGTTTTTATCAGTCTATCATTCTTGCCTGATATATCAATGATTTGAAAACTGATACAGCGCTTTTACTTTTTCTTATAAACACACTTTAAATTTAATACGGGTCAGTCTAAACTGAAAGATTTCTTTGCCTTTTGAACTATTTTCTAAATTTTTCAACAGCTTTTTTGAATTGTGCAGAAGACAGGAGCATAATTTGATATTACTCGATAGTTCTAATGTTCCGATATTTGACCATTCTTTTGTAAATTAGTTCATGTTTATTAATGTCAGTTTTAGGAATTGTTATCAGTAGTAGTTATAAAATAGTGTTCGCAATAACTTGCATTTTGATATTCTGCAGAACTTCATTTTGTGAAGGCAAGCCTATCCAATTTGAAAATCTCAGATTTGGTTCTGATCCTTCAAGGAATAGTATTACTTGTATTATGCAGGACAAAGAGGGATTTATTTGGTTCGGCACAAAATTCGGGCTTATAAAATATCAAGGTTCTTCTTCAAGAACTTTCTTTTTCGATAATAAAAATCCTTTTAGTATTGGCGGAAATTTTATTAGAGATATACAGGAGGATAAAAATGGCAATTTGTGGATAGCAACAAGTGATAATGGGATATCCAAATACATTAAGAAAACCGGAAAATTTGAACATCTAAATTTGCAAACCCATTTTGTCGATCGACCCAATATCAACCAGGTATGGGCAATTCAAATTATACGTAAAGAAAATACTGAAGTGTTTTTATTCGGCACTGCTGAGGGGCTTGTTCGTTATGATGTTTCAAAAAACACGTTCAAATTGTTTGATACAAATAACTCCCCGCTTCCGGATAATTTTATAACAGATTTATACTTCGATTCGAATCAAAGAATATGGATTGGTACTAATAATGGAATAATAATTTATGATGAACAAGAAAATGAATTTAACACCAGGACAATACTAAGTTCAATAAAAGAATTTATTTGGCGAATACGTGAAGATACTGATAAAAATATTTGGCTCGGAACCCGGGCGAAAGGTTTGTTTAAGGTTGATAAAAATCTTAAAGATATTGAGGTAGTTAATAAAAAAAATCATTCCCTTACTGATAATCGGGTGCTTGATGTTTTTATTCCAACCGGTACAGATCAAATCTTTATTGGCACCTGGGAAGGAGGCTTAAATGTTTATAACACCAAAACAAAAAAAATGGACGCGCTTAGCCTTCGAGATGGTTTATCAAGCACAAGCATTATTAGTTTTTTTAGAGACCGTTCAGGAATAATTTGGATTGGAACAGAAGCGGGCGGTGTTAATTATATCTATCCGAATATAAGGAAGTTTCAATCAATACAAATTGCACCAAGCGCAACTATGGATTTTTTGCGTGTTGATGATAAAATATGGATTGCAACAACGACGGATATTTTAATAAAATCTGATTCGAGTAATGTACTAATCCCATTTAATAGGCTGTATCCGGATGTAAAACTATCCGACAATAATATTCAAGCGTTAGCTAAAAACAGAAATGGAGAAGTTTTTATCGGTACATTTTGGGGAGGATTAAACGTGCTAAACTTAAAAGACAAAAAAACAACTCAACTGCTGCCGAATACAAAAGTAACCGATGTGTTGATTGACAGCAGAGAGAATATTTGGGCTGCAACACTAAGTAATGGAGTATTTGAATTTTCCCCTTCCCTTAAACTCATAGACCATTTTACTAAAGAGAATAAATCACTTACTACAAACCGTGTAACCGTACTTTTTGAAAGTCGGGATAAATCATTATGGATAGGCACCAATGGCGGCGGGGTTTCAATCGTTAGTTCAAAAACAAAAAACACAACAAAGTTAAATGTTGAAAATAACCTGCTCAGTAATAATTTTATTACTTCATTTTACGAAGACAGTAATGGTATTATTTGGATGTCCACAAACGGAGGAGGAATTGTTAAGTACGACCCAAATAAAAATATATCTTATTCCTTAACTGAACTTGACGGCTTAGCTGGGAATAACGCAGAAGGAATTATTGCTTCGGACGACTCGAGTTTATGGATTTCTACCACTAACGGACTTAGCAAGTTCAATACTTCATCAAAAACCTTTTTAAATTATTTTAAAGAAGATGGGCTTCTGGATAATGAATTTATCTTCGGAGCTGTTTTTAAAGAAAACAACACAATCTATTTTGGAAACAGAAATGGATTTAGCTTTTTTTACCCGGAACAAATAGAAAATAACAATTACATTCCACCGGTTTATATTACATCAATAAATGTAGTTGCCAAGCATAGTTACAGTAATGTTGATATTTCCGATCTTAAAAGTATAATATTAAATTATACTCAAAATGCTTTTACTATTAAGTTTGTTGGACTAAATTACATTTTCCCAAGTCGTAATAAATATATGTATATGCTTGAGGGTTTGGACGAACATTTCAGTATTGAAAACACAACTAATGAAGCCACTTATACTAATCTTGATCCGGGAACTTACAAGTTTCTTGTTAAAGCATCTAATAATGACGGCGTTTGGAATCCGATTCCGGCAGCTTTAAATATCACAATTACTGCGCCTTTTTGGAAGACCGTTTGGTTCAAGATTTTGGTGGGCGTTTTTATTTTAAGTATAATTGGTTTTTTAATCTGGTTTAAAATTAGTCATTTATTACAAATAGAGCGTTTACGATTGAAAATCGCACGGGATTTACACGATGAAATTGGTTCTACGCTTACTAAACTTTCTATGAACGCCGGTCTTTTGGAATACGAAAAAGAAGAAGAAAAAATAATAACTAGAAGCAAAAGACTTCAGTCAATTAGTCGTGAAGTAATTGGAATGATGAGTGATACGGTTTGGTCTATTGACACACGAAATGACCATTTGGAAGATCTCGTGGATAGAATGCGTAACCATGTTGCAAATTTAAGAATAGATACAAATATAGAATTCATCTTCAATTCGGATATTTCTGATAAGAACGAAAAACTTTCTATCCAGAAAAAGAAAAACATACTTTTAATTTTTAAGGAAACTTTGAATAATTCGATTAAATATTCTAAATCTAATATTATTGAAATTTCAATATCCGGATCACACAGCAAAATAACTCTTCTGATAAAAGACAATGGTATTGGAGTAGCCGAAGATGATTTTAAAAAAGGGAATGGATTCCGTTATATGCAAATGCGTGCTAAAGAAATTAATGCAGAACTGCAGTTTAAGACAAAAAATGGTTTTGAAATTAAATTGATCGCTTGAGCAATATCCCATATCCGTGTTATAGTAATTGTTAAGTGAAACAAATAGTTTTAATTATGATTTCTATCGGAATAATTGAAGACATAGATGAAATAAGAGATTCGCTGAAAGAATTTTTCTTTTTGCAGAATGAAATACTTTGCGAAATAGCGGCAAATTCTGTTGAGTCGTTTTTGCAGCAGACTAAGAACAATACGAATTTTAATCTCGATTTACTTCTTCTTGATATAGAACTACCTGGCATTTCCGGAATAAATGGAATGTATCTTATTAAAGAGCGGTTTCCAAATCTTGAAATCATAATGCTTACGGTTTATGAAGATAGCGATAAAATATTCCGCTCACTGCAAGCTGGAGCAAATGGATACTTGATAAAAACAACTCCCTTTCCACAAATAGCACAAGCCATTTTTGACCTTTACAAAGGGGGTTCTCCAATGTCTCCGATTATTGCAAGAAAAGTGATACGGTTTTTCTCTCCTTCAAAAGCAAAAAAAAGCAGCACAAAACTAACTCCTAAAGAAACCGAAATAGTACAATATTTAGTTGATGGACAAAGTTATTTGAGAATTGCCGAATTACTTGGTAATTCTGTTGAAACTATACGGCATCACATAAAACACATCTACACAAAACTTCAAGTCTCCTCAAAAGCAGAACTTATAAGTAAAAATTATAAGATCGGCTTATAATTTTTTCTGCTGTTAAGAAAGATAATCCCGCCAAACAAAAGTGATGGTGAGCAAAATCTTTGCTGTATCACATACTCATGGGATTGCCCATCTTAGGCTAATTGTTAATCTTGCCGCCGAAATATTCAATAACTTAAAATCTAACAGTGAGGTGTTATGAAAACAAATTACTACGAGCGCTTTTATGCACTCCTTATTTCCGTATTTTTCCTTTTAACGGCGGCTCTATCAGCTCAAACAGATATCACTTTTCATGTAAATGATTTACTTGCCGGTCCCGCCGACGCCAATTGGATGTTTGAAATAGATGATGCCCCGAATGCTTGGACTCACGACGGAAGTTTTTATACTCCGGGAGCAGATCCGCAATATAGTAATTACGCTTACCGTAATTTTACTGAGGGAGGGACAACCAGCAGCGTCTGCACCGAAGAAAACACAGCAACTTTTTTAAATACCAATGGAATTACACTTAGGCTACATAGTTTTGCATTAAAAGCATTCAGGCATACAAATACAGTTGATGCTAACGCCGATTGGGCTATTTGGGGACAGGCTGGTGACGAAAGAATTTATGCCGATGGAATAGGCGAGGTTTATCTGGACGGTGTTTTAAAACTTACCGTTGTCAACTGCAGGCTCTCGGTTACAACCCCGTATCCAACAGCGGCACAATATAATGCAATATTAGGAATACCTGATCTAATAACTCACGATGTGGGTGCAGGGACAGCTGTAATAGGCAGCGGTTGGGGAGTTATTGATGCCGCACACAGCGACGCCGGTTTAGTTGCCGAACTTGATCCCAACGGAACCGGGCAGCTTAAGTATGAACTTTCC
The DNA here is from genome assembly GCA_001873185.1 of Ignavibacteria bacterium CG2_30_36_16. GTDB lineage: Bacteria > Bacteroidota > Ignavibacteria > Ignavibacteriales > Ignavibacteriaceae > CG2-30-36-16. Next base: position 5,038 of record MNYQ01000072.1, read on the forward strand.
ACAATCAGTGCAGTAATTCAGGATTTATACGGTCTTTTTGATTTTGACATAAAAATAAAACCGACATCATTCCAGGAAATATTAGGTTTTAATATCGTTGCTCCTCCCGGGGCTATGCTTGAAGGTATTGAAGCAACTACTGTTGATATTCCGGGTTCCGATGTAAGTTTTAATTTTACAGCTGCAACAAACGGTGACGGTAACATGAACACAGTACTGGCAAATCAGATTAAAACCGCACCGGGCGGTGTAAAACCGAATGGCATTGATATAATTGCAAATCAGCTTTACTGGCAGCTTGGCACCACTTTAAAAACTTTTACGGTTGATGTAACTTTTGATATTTCCGAGATACCGGGTATTACAAGCCCCACAGATTTAAGAATACTTAAAAGAAACAACAGCGCCGCCACCTGGGCAATATGGGATGCTATCACACTTGTTGACCCCACGCATATTAGAGCGGACGGTTTAACAAGTTTTAGTGAATTTGCAATCGCCTCGGTAGGAAACAACGCGCTGCCCGTTGAGCTTATTGGTTTTACGGCAGAAACTTCAGGTGATGAAGTAATACTTAACTGGCAAACAGCAACGGAAGTAAATAATTATGGTTTTTCTGTAGAACGAACTTCAGTTTGTTCATCAGAATGGGAAACAATCGGATTTATTGTGGGACATGGAAACAGTAATTCTCCAAAAGAGTATTCGTTTATTGATGCTTCGACTCCGCCAGGCAAAGGTTCAGTTAGTTACAGATTAAAACAAATAGATAACGATGGAAAATTCACATACTCGGAAGTTGCGGAAGTAACCTTCAACATGCAGCCATCAACTTTCGAACTATTTCAGAATTATCCCAATCCATTTAATCCAAATTCAGTAATCAGTTGGCAATTGCCGGTGAGTGGTTATGTTTCTTTAAAAGTTTATGATATTCTCGGTAACGAAGTTGCAACACTTGTAAACGATGAGTTGGAAGCCGGATATTACAATATAACTCTCAACGCTAACCAGCCGCAATTGGCAAGCGGAGTTTATGTATATCAACTTCGCGCTGGTTCTTTTGTTCAAACGAAGAAAATGATTCTCCTTCAATAAAGACACAAATTAGCACGAATTAAAAGCCCGGCAGAAATCCCCGGGCTTTTTATTTATAAAGACATTTTACTCGCTTCAATTTTTACCACTCAAAGTAAAGGAATTCTAAAGCGCCTTATTAGTCCCGGCTTTTGACAATTAGTGCGGTAGAAGTTTCCAAAGTTTTACCAGCAGACCCAGTTTGCACTTTAAAGCGGCTAGATAATTCAGTGTTTGTTTTATGTGCGCGTCGGTAAGGACTTCAATTGATTTTACTTCCAGAATAATTTTATTCCCAACGACAAAGTCGGCATAATATTTATGTGGGAGTAACTGCTCTTTATAGTTAATATCACATTCCTTTTCCCGCTCGAAAGAAATATTATGGGAAATAAATTCAAGCTGCAGCGCATCCTTGTAAACGATCTCTGAAAAACCTTTCTCCAGAATTTTATGTGCTTCCATGCAACAACCAATAATTAAGTAAGCTTCTTCTTTATAAATTATTTTTTCATCCATAATTCACCATCTTTAAACCAGACACGAATTTTCACTAATTCATTTAACCCTATATTTTTGTTTAGGTTTTTGAGAATCACTATTGATAATCCGTTAGCTAACGGATATTATCGAAGCTTCGCTTCGATCTACAATAAAAATTTAAATTTTTGCGTAAAGTGAATTCTTTATTCAAACTTGTTTTCTTAATCCGTGTAATCCGTGTCTGATTTATTTCTTATCGAAGTTTTAGATAATGGAAATATGAAATCCAATAAAGATATTTTTTATCAAGAATTTTATAATAATCGCCTTTACCTTGAAGTAGTACAGTGGATGCTTCCTTTTTATATTCTTCGGGAATATTGTAGTGCGAAATAACTATATCACTCGAAGATGGAATAAGCTGCGGAAGCAGTTTTAATGATGACTGTTTATCTGTAAAAAAATTATTTATGATCCAACTGCCGGTTGAAAGAGCCGGAAGATTCCCGAATGACATATTAAACCCCGGCAGCGTAACCGAATCACGACTCAGTTCTATGTATGATGACGTTGGCTGCTGCATTGAAAAATAAACCGGCACGAATAAAACAAGCTGCGAGGGATCTTCACGCAAAAGTGTTTCTTTAGCTGCGTGCGAAGGTTTAATAATTTCAGCTCCAATGTTTTCAGAAAATGAATCAGCTACAATAAATTTGCCGCCGCCCCTCAATTTTTCCTTCGTCTGATTTAATCCGCTGAAATGATTAACTTTTTTCCACTCACATAAGTACTCTCCACTGTTAGTGATGAGTGCGTGATACGGGAGATACTGCAATGCAGCGTCCTCAAAATAAGGGGCAAAGGTAATCTCATTAACATTAGTGAGTTTATTTTCTAAAGGAGCAATTAAGCGATTGTAAATACCGTTCAACAGTGCAAATGTATTAACCGTATCATTTCTTTCGATATTACTTATGAGCGAGTTTACTTGCCTGCTTAGCGATTCCCCGAAAAGATCAAGTGTTTCTGTAAACATTTTGGTTTGCGATAATCCGATTGCAGTAATATTCTCATCCCCGCTAAAATAAAACATAACTAATTGATTACTCTTTAGTCTTTTTTTTATTTGATCTACACCCGAATTAACGAAATTATATTCATTATTTATAAAATCTTCAAACGGATTTTTATTATCTAAATTTAATTGATCAAGTCTATCTATTAGGTTGTCGAGTCTTTCGCTGTTCCTGTCTCCCCCGGATTTTCCCTTTTCATTTGCAATCTCAAACCGCAAATAATTTAACTCGGCGCGTAATTCTTTTAACGAATCGACTGCTTTATTCTTGCTATCCGTTTTGAATTTAAACTCATTCAAACTATTTAAGAAGTTGAGTTTTTTTCTCTCGTTAACAACGGCAGTGAAATTTATTAGCTCACCGTACTTTTTAGATTTTAGAAATGGGATGTTGAGATTTAAAGTGGAAGCAACTTCCGGACTTAGACAATAATATTCAGTTAATTGGTTTGAAATCTGAAATGAATGCTCTTTAATCATATCTTGAACTTCTATCATCAGTTCATAAGCATCCTCATTTTTTTTCTGATATGAATAGACAAGCGCTCTACCGGCTAAGGCATTCATCTTGCCCTGCATAAATTGGACCTCATCGAAATAATCTTCAAGATCGGAAAACATTTCTTCTGCTTCATTAAGCGCTTCAATGTCGCCGCCTTTTCCCTGCAAAAGTTTTATCGCGGCAATTTTAAGTTTTAAGAATGCTGAGTTTAACCCTTCACCGTACTCGTCCGAAATTGCAATTGCAGCATTATACGACTTAATTGAATTATCGTATTGGAAAAGCATCCGGTAGCAATCGCCAAAATTATTTTGGATTATCCATGCAGTTGAAGGATCTTCTTTCTGATTTAATTTTGCATTGGCGTACTCAAGTGCATTAATTGCTGAATTATAATCACCCATCTGAAAATAAGAAACAGCGATGTTGTTCATAATCGAGGGAATTAATTCTTTTAAACCTGCGTTCTCAGCAGTCTCGCGGGCAAACTCAAATGTATTTAATGCATCAGATAAGGAACCAAAACGAAGATATGCTTCCCCGATTTTGTTAGAAGATACAGCCTGCCCCTGCAGATCGCCGAGGATTTCAAACTGCTTAAATCCTCTGGAAAAATAATCAAACGCCGATTGATAATCACCTCTTTCGCTGTAAACTGAACCGATATTAAGCTGTGCAATTGCTTCCCCTTCTTTATCAGCAGAAAACTGACTGACGTTTAACGACTTTCTATAAGCCGCCGCAGCAGCATCATAATGCCCGAGCTGCGAATAAATATTGCCTATATTGTTTAAAGCAATGCCTTCACTCCGTCTGTTAAATTTTTGTTTGAAATATTTTACTGCCAGATTGTTATAGTTAAGCGCGTTTTCATAGTTAGCAAATTCATATTCAATTAAACCGAGATACAAAAAACAATCTCCGGAACGGTCGGACAGTTTTAATTCATCTTCGATCTCTACTACTTCGATGAAAAGATCTTTTGCATTTCCGTAATAGCCGCGGGAGTAATAATCAACTGCCTGATTGAAATATTTAGCTGCTTCCTCCTTCAATTCTTTTGGAGATTGGCTGCACGAAGGCAGCAAGAAAAGAAAAGTTAAAAATAAAATTTTAAAATTTCTTAATGTGCGGAAAGCGGTCATCAATTTTAGGATCATTGCTAATAATTTCAATTTTGCCAGTTACTAATTCTATTCGGGTAAGCGCTCCCGTTCCGTAATTAGTTATCGAAGTGTAATATAAGTAGCTGTCATCTTCATCAAACACCAATTGAGGAAACGCCTGATCTGTAAAACCAGCCTTTGATGTTAACAACTTTCTTTCGCCGGTTACTGTGTTAAATAAAACAACATCCGAAAAAAACATATCGGTTTGCATCGAGTCATTCTGCTCTTTGTGAATAATCATATACGCTATTTCATTCCCGTTGGAAGACCACGCGGGCACTACAGCCATTTCACCCTTCGAACTAATTAATTTTTTATCCGGTGAATTTAATGAATCAATTACATAAACATCGAATAAGTTATTTTCGTTTTTTTGGTTATACAAAATTCTGCCATCCGATGGATTCCATAATGGGTGGTAAATATAATCTCCAATTATGCTAACCGAATCTCTGACTAAATCAAAAAGATATAATTTGTTTGTTAATAGATTGAAGTAAGAAATTTTAGTATCATCTTTCGACCAGGTGATTGAAACATCCTCCCACGGGTCTATTAATATTTCTTTTATTACCTTATGTGAAGTATCTGCAATGCTGATTCCGGAGGAACTATAAAATGCATATTTTTTTTGATCGTGAGAAACTGCAACGCGGTAGCCTGGCATTAACTGTTTCAAATTTTCGCCGGTAGTATCGCACTGCCAAATATATGTGTCGCTATTAAAGAGAATATTATCGCCAAACCATACAGGCAGATAAGTGCGGTTAAATCCAAGGTCGAATTTATTATTTCCGTCATCGTTGCAAACAGCGGCTCTAACTTCGTTATTAATGTAATCAACGGCTGTATAAATTATTCTTGTTTGTGCAAAAGAGATAGAGCCATAAATAAAACATAACAGCAAAATAAATTTTTTCAAATAATCCGCCCTTTATTTTCCCGGAACAACTTCGCCAATAACGAGTGGATGTTCATTTAATTCGCTTGCAAGGTTAATAACTTCATGCTTGTATTCCCTCGATACAACTGCAATGAGTCCGATTCCCAGATTAAATACCTTCCTCATTTCTGCGTCGCTGATGCTGCCGGCAGCCTGAATAATTTTAAAGATTGTAGGAATTTCCCACTTCGACCAAAAAATATTTAGTTTAAGATTGTCAGGTAAAATTCTATTCGTATTACCAACAATGCCGCCGCCGGTAATATGTGAGAATCCTTTAATTTTAATTTCTTTCTTCAGCACTTTGATTAATTTATAATAAGATTTATGAATCCGAAGAAGTTCATCTCCAAGAGTGCCTGAAAGCCCTTCTATCTTATCCGTAAGTTTATATTTATCAAGCAGAACTTTACGGGCAAGTGAATAACCGTTAGTATGCATCCCATTTGATGGAAAGCCAATTAGTACATCCCCCTTTTTTATGTTTTTTCCTTTTAACACTTTTGATTTTTCAACTATACCTACGATAGTACCCGACATATCATACTCACCATTAGAATATAATCCCGGCATTTCAGCCGTTTCGCCACCAATCAATGCGCAATCGTTTTCGCGGCATGCAATTGAAAAGCCTTCAATAATTTTTTCCGCTTTGTCGGGGTTTAATTTTCCGAAAGCTAAATAATCAAGGAAGTATAACGGTTTAGCTCCGCATACTGCTATATCGTTAACACAATGGTTAACCAGGTCCTGCCCAACTGTATCGTGCCTGTTCATAGCAAAGGCAATTTTTAATTTTGTGCCCACGCCATCAACGCTCGAGACAAGCACGGGTTTTTTATATTTTGTTAAATCGAGTTCATAAAATCCGCCGAACATTCCAATATCCGAAAGCACATTTTTGTTAAATGTGGATTTAGCGAATGATTTTATTCTTCTAACCGTTTCGTTTCCGGCATCAATATCAACCCCGGCATTTTTATAAGTAGTTTCCAAACTTGCAATCCATATAATTAATAAATAGGGGTTAAAATTTAGCATTATTAGCTTTAGGAATCAAAGTAAGAGTCAGAATAAAAGCAATGGTAATATTGCAGCTATTGTGCTATTTTTGCCGTTAAACAATGGGATTAAATTTTAATAGCGTACATAATATTTCATTGTTGCAACATTTTGCTTTTAAGTAAAACCATTCGCAAAAAATTATTAAATTTGTAACCTTAAAAATTCAAGATAACGTTGGACATGTTTAGCGATCATTTAAACGAACGAGAAAAAAATATACTGCGTTATGTAATCCAACAATTTGTTCTTACGGCAACACCCGTAGGTTCGAGGAACATAACAAAAAAATATCACCTTGGTATTTCTCCCGCCACGGTAAGGAATATTATGTCCGATCTAGAAGAATCAGGATTTATTGATCACCCTCATACCTCCGCCGGTAGAGTGCCTACCGATAAAGGTTACCGCTTTTATGTTGATTCAATAATGGATTTGCAATTGATAAGCAAACCGGAGCGAAAGATAATTCACAAAGAATTGGACGGGCAGACTCTTGAAACAGATGAACTGCTTAAAATTGTCTCCTCTCTACTGAGCAATATAACTCAACAGCTTGCGTGTGTAACTTATCCAAGGCTCGAAAGCGGAGTTCTCGAAAAACTTCAGCTTTTAAGTTTATCCTCAACAAGACTTCTTGTGGTTATCAGTATTAATGCCGGACTTGTAAAAACAATAACCATAGAACTTGCAGCCGAAGTTGATACCGCAAAACTTGAATCAATACAACGAATATTAAATGAAAGATTAAACGGGTTAACCTTTAAAGAGATTCGAACAACTTTTCGTGAAAGATTTAAAGATGTTCATGAGAATCAACAAGCCGTTATAAGATTATTCTACGATTCGGTAGATAAAATATTTAAAGATAATATCAGTGACGAAAACATAATGATTACCGGCGCTAAAAATGTTATTAAACAGCCGGAGTTTGAGAACCCGGATAAGTTCCATTCTGTTATTGAGCTGATAGAAGATAAAGATATAGTTATTCATATAGTTGATAAATCTGAGCAGACGAACAGCAACGGTGTATTCATATCGATAGGTAGTGAGAATGAAAATAAAAAATTATCCGAATATAGTTTTGTAAGTAAAAGGTATGACTTTGGTGAATCATCAGGCACGCTCGGTATAATAGGTCCGAAGCGGATGGATTATCAGAAGGTTGTTGCAATTGTAGATTATGTAGCTAAAATGCTTACCGAAATTTTAAAGCTTGAAAAAAATAAATGAGGAATAAAATATGATTAAAGAAAAAAACAAAAAAGAACGCGATGAAAAAGAAGAAGCAAAAAGCGCTGCAGAACAGAACGGGAATAATATCTCCGCTGATATCGAAAAAGAAGTAGAAAAAACTAAACTTCAAATAGAAAATTTGGAAAAGGAAAAAGATGCATTGAGAGATCAACTTTTACGCAAAGCAGCCGAATTTGAAAATTACAAAAGAAGAACCGAGACAGAACAAACAAACTTGCTTAAATATTCTTCGGAATCGATTATAGCTAAACTATTACCTATAATTGACGATCTTGAAAGATCCTTAAAACATATGGATGATGCCAAAGACCTTGACTCAATAAAAAACGGCGTAAAGATGATTTATGATAAATTTATGCGGATACTTGATGCTCAGGGAGTTAAAAAAATCGAAGCTGCAGGAAAACCTTTCGATGTTGATTTTCATGAAGCATTGATGCAGCAGAAATCTGACGGAGTTGAGCCGCATACAGTTCTCGAAGAAGTTGAAAGCGGTTACATTTATAAAGATAGAGTAATCAGACATGCTAAAGTTATTGTTAGCGAAGAATCTTCCGATGAAAATACAAACGACTAAAAACGAAAAGAAAAATGGTTAAAAGAGATTACTACGAAATTCTTGGCGTAGAAAAAAATGCAGGAAAAGAAGATCTAAAAAAAGCTTACCGTAAACTTGCGATGCAATATCACCCGGATAGAAACCCTGATGATAAATCCGCTGAAGAAAAATTTAAAGAAGCAGCGGAAGCTTATGAAGTGTTAAGCAATGATGATAAAAAAGCGAAGTATGATAGATTTGGACACGAAGGTGTAAGAGGTAATACTTACGGCTCGCAGGGCTTTTCTGATATAAATGATATTTTTTCTCATTTCTCGGATATTTTTGGCGGCGGCTCCATGTTCGACGATTTTTTCGGCGGCGCTTCACAGCGAAGAGGACGAAGAAGAGGTGCAGGAACTCCCGGTTCTGATTTACGAATTAACCTTAAGCTAACTCTTGAAGAAATAAATTCCGGCGTCACAAAAAAAATTAAAATTAAAAAACAGATCCGGTGCAAAGATTGCAACGGCAGCGGCGCCGAAGCCGGTACATCCACTAAAACGTGCCCGGTTTGTCACGGCACCGGCGAAGTCAAAACAGTTTCCCGCTCTGTATTCGGGCAGTTTGTTAATATTACGGCATGTAATAATTGCAGCGGCGAAGGTTCGGTAATAGACTCTCCCTGTAAAACATGCAGCGGAGACGGTAGACATCAAGCAGAAGATACGGTGAAAATAAATGTGCCCGCCGGTGTTCACGAAGGCAGCTATATGACGATGCGCAGCGAAGGCAATGCAGGAAAACGGGGCGGGCAAGCGGGAGATATAATAGTTGTCTTTGAAGAAGCGCCGCATAAATATTTTAAACGTGAGGACGATGATTTATTATTTGATCTTGTTGTTAGTTACCCCGATGCCGTTGTAGGCGGCGAAGTTGAAGTGCCCACTTTAGCCGGCAAAGCGAGAATTAAAATAGACCAGGGAACTCCGCACGGGAAACTTCTGAAAATGCGAGATAAAGGAGTCAAACATCTGAATCAGTCCGGCTTTGGAGATCAGATTGTTCGAATAAATATTGATGTCCCTAAAAAATTAAATTCCAAAGAAAAGGAGCTGCTAAAACAGCTTTCGGAGATGCCTAATTTCAAAATAACTCCATCTGATGAGAAGGATGGTTTTTTTAAAAAGTTCGGGCTTTAATTTTGAACGCAGTAAAGCAGCGACGAAACAATTTGAAATAATAAAAGGATTAAAAAGTAAATGGTTTGTATGTTTGAGTTATCGGTTGAACGAGCAACTGCAAAACAGACCTCTCTTGTGCATGAGTTCAACCATTCATTTTCATGCGCCATGCATTTAATTTTTAGTCGCTACTATTGGGCAGAACATTTCACAAATTTGAGTGTTAATTGCTATAAATAATTTATAGTACGGTTAAATTTGAATACTTGATGCTGTATCTTCATGTTCTTATATTTTCAGCCAAAGATATTTAATATTCTGAGTTCAATATTTTTAGGGATATAAAATGATTGACAAGTTCTCCGCATGGTTTAAAATAACCGGTTCGGAGATGAAAGTAATAATCTTTCTGCTCTCGGCTTTTGCATGTGGGTTTATATTAAAATCTGTTTTCAAAGTTGAATTTAATCAGAATGCAAAGAATTTTAATTATTCATATCAAGATAGTTTATTCGCCAATATAGGAATTATTGAAGATTCTACCGCTTCCATGCTGGAAATATCCGATAAAATATTTGATTCTAAGCAGGAAGTTTTAGATTTTAACACGCGTGATTTTAAAAAGAGTAAAACCGAGCCGGAGCCATCTGAAAAAAGCATAAATTTGAATAACGCTTCGGCTTCAGATTTAGTAAGTCTGCCCGGCATTGGGCAAAAAACTGCTGAAAATATTATTGATTACAGAAATTCCCGCGGCGGTTTTAAAGACATCAAAGAGTTGTTAGAAGTTAAGGGAATTGGTCAATCAAAATTAGAAAAAATTAAAAAATTTATTTTCATTGAAAAAAAGAATTGAAACCTAAAGCTCCGGAGGAAAAATGAATTCTAAACCAGAACCCTGGTACATACATGCAGGTCTTTATGTAGTAATAGCTGTACTCGTTTACTTGCTTATTAGGGTCGCGATAGTTGAGCCAAAAGAAATAGTCGCCCTTGAAAAATATGCGAAGAAAGAATCGCGATTGAGGATGAAAAATCTTAAAGAAGCGGAAATATTATTCCAAAAAAAATATGGACATTTTACTGCAAGCATCGACAGTCTTGTAAATTTTGTGAAAAACGATCCCTTTGTTGACAGCGTCCGCAAAGCAGTGGATACGTTATCAAACAGATCATCCGATCCCTTCGAACTTTTAGCCCACGGTGAGTTTACACCCGATAGTCTTTTCAAGACGCCAAAATCGCAACAACCATTCGTTTTGCAGATTGATACTTCGGTTGTTTCCGATACCATATATACACCACAGGGGAAAGTGAAAAGAGTTGAAACCCGAACGGTTATTGGCTCAAGGTATTTTATTGAAGACCCGGATGGCTACGGTACAGTAGGCAGCGTTGAAAGCGATGCTCTGAAAAACACAGTTTCCTGGGAATAGTTTGTTGATATGAGTTTCGAGAACCATGCAGGTTTTAATATATCGAACTCCAAACTACAGGTTGTGGAAATCAATTATAAGAGAGATCAGTTTTTTCTCGAAAATGTTGACGAAGCATACTTTAACGAACCTATAGATTTTGCCACTGATAAAGAAACAAAAATAAGCGCCCTTTTGCAGGGCGCTTTTAATGAGCTTCTAATACGTAAACCTCTCTCAAGTCAATCCGTTTCGTTTACACTCCCCTTTCAATATTTTTATATGATGCAAATTCCGTATGACAATACTTTGCTTCATAATGATTTGCTCGAAGAATTCCGTTGGGAGTTTTCAATATTGTACCCTTTCCTGCAAATAAAACATTTGTCAATTCAATATATCGAGCTTGAAAAAAATGACATTTTACATTATAATTCGGCGCTTGTGATTGCAATACCGAGAAAATTTATACAGCTAATTCAAAATTTCTGTAAACAGAATAATTTAAATCTTCGCTTTGTTGATAATCTTCATTTTGCTGCCGAACGCGCTTTAACTGTCAGTCAGTCGCTAGCAGAAAAAGGGATTGTACTGAGTATTTATATCAATAATAAATTTCTTTCAGCCATCATTCATCTTCACGGTAAACCGGTTTTATTTAAAGTTGTGCCATTGGCAGACGCAAGCCAGATAACGCCAATACTTAACGACATATTGACACCTAAACCTTCACTGAATATTAGTAAAAAAATTATTGATGCTGCTTTCATCGCCGGCGATCATCTTTCAAGTTCTATGGTTCAAACTTTACGCAAAGCCGTTGCAATAGATTTTATTCAGTATAATCCATTTAATAAAATTAAGCCGTCTGCCGATCTATACAAGAATAATTGCTACACGGAAAAACCGAATACGTTTTCATCCGCCGCCGGCATTGCGTTTAGGTTAGCTTGAATGGAGATAACATCTTTCCCTTAGTTATTCACTATGCTGCGTAAGATGAATTATTAACTACTCTAAACTTTTCGGATGTTGTAATGAGAATGAGAATTATTTCCGGTGAATTTAAGGGAAGGTTTATCACCGTTCCGCAGTCAAAATTTATCAGACCAACTACTGACCGCGTGCGGGAAACAATGTTCAATCTGCTTAATAACCGTTTAAATTTTGAGGGATTAAAAATTCTTGATTTGTATGCCGGCTCGGGCTCACTCGGGCTTGAATGCCTTAGTCGTGGAGCTGTTGAGGTTCACTTTGTCGAAAAAAACTTTCAAATAAAAAAAAATTTGGAGCAAAATATTGCGTCTTTAAATGCATCGGCGAGATGTAAAATTTTTCATTTGGAAGCTTTACGATTTTCACAGTTGTTAAATGAGAGCGATTATGATCTGATACTCGCCGATCCTCCGTTCTTCAAAGATGACATATATAAAGTTGTTGCAAATATATTTGTAAATAAATATCTAGGCAGCGGAGGTTTTATCCTTATCGAACGCTCTATTCAAACTAAAGAAAAAGACACATTAAATTTCGGTTCGGAACCATTTAAAATAATCGGAGACACTTGCCTCTATGAACTTTATGATCGAGCTTAAATATTAAACCTCACTGACAGCTAACACTCACATACGCTCTCACCATTTAACTCACTTGCTATCTCAATTTTGACTCGCTTCACTGATTTCCACTACTCTGATAATATTTTTTTATATTTCATGCGTAAAAAAAATAAATTTAAAAGCTTATGAAAAAAGTAATTTACCCAGGCACATTCGACCCGGTCACTTTCGGTCACATAGATATCATTAAACGCGCTGCAGAATTGTTCGACTCGGTTCAAGTAACTGTGGCTATAAATCCTTCCAAGAAGCCGTTATTTACTGTAGAGGAGAGAGTTGACCTTCTTAAAAAAAGTTTAAAGGGATTTAATAAAGTATCGGTAGATTCATTCGACGGTCTTGTGGTAGATCATGCACATAAAGTAGGCGCTACAGGAATCATACGCGGATTGCGCGCTGTGAGCGATTTTGAATATGAATTTCAGATGGCGCTAATGAACCGCAAACTTGCCGAAGATATCACGACAATATTTTTAATGCCTCACGAAAAATATACTTATCTTAACTCATCAATTGTACGCAACCTTGCAAGTTTTCAAAGCGATGTGAAGGATTTTGTACCCCGGGTTGTAAAGGAAGCTTTACAAAATAAATATCCAAGATAATATTAATTTCTTAAAAATCATTTTCTTAAGCAGTAATTGAATTTATCATTTCTGATGATGCGACTTTCAACCCGCCGCGAAGGGATTAAATTGAATTCAATAAAATAATTTTGAAATATATTATTTTTCGGTTGCATCTGCCATTAACTTATAAGCTGTTTCTTTGCCGAGATATAAATCAACAAAATAGTGGACTAAATAGAGCGCCGGGGTTAAGAGAATAGCAATTACAAATTTATAAATATAGTTTACAGCGCCTATAGCTAAAACAAGTGTGATGCTCCAGCCTGCGCCAAAGTAAAAAGCAATAAACAAGACTACAAAACTATCGACGAATTGAGACACAAGAGTCGAGCCGGTTGCACGCAGCCATATTTTAGAATTTCCAGTTTTAGATTTTAGGAAATGAAACACAGTAACATCAACAAGCTGCCCGATTAAAAAAGCGGTTAGCGAACCCGCAATTATCCACATACCCTGTCCGAATATTGTATTGAATGCTAAATCCATATTAAGCGTACCGGCATCGGAAGTTCTTTCAATCCAGAAGCTTGAAGGCGTCAATCCTATTGAAAAATAGACCATTATAAAAGCGTAAAGGATCAACCCGGCTGCAGTAAAAGATAAGAAACGAACTCCCCTTCTTCCAAAATATTCGTTGATGATATCGGTCATGATAAAAACGACAGGCCAGAGTAATGTTCCGGCAGTAAGATTGAAGGCGAGATTTTCAATTCCAAAAATTGTTAGGTTTAAAGGCGTTAAACCTAAAGTTTTTTCCAAACTAAATATTTTTATCCCAACAAACTCAGCAAGTAACGCATTGGCTATAAAGAATGAACCGAGTATATAAAAAAGGCGGTTTTTTTTCTCGCTCATTATCCCTCAATACTTTATTTAAAATAATCGTTAAACAACATTTCAACTTCATCCATCATCTTTTGGTCTATGTTGAATGACACATAATCAGCGAAGTTATTTAATACAACCACAGAATTTATGCTTGTATCTTTTTGCTCAAGGTCAGCAATTCTTTTGCAAACATTTTGATTGAGAATCCGGATGTCTTCATAAATGTGAGTTAGGTTTTCAAACTCCCAATCGGGTTTATTGCCCCGTTTCCATAAAAAATATTGAGCAAGCATATACATAGAAAGAACGCGATACTCTGTTTCTTCAAGCGATGCGAAGGGAAGATGAAATTTAACCATTGGCTTTAATTTCCCCATTATCGGGCATCCGCTTGTTACCATCAGAATTCCAATGAAACTGCTTACTCCAACCTGAAGCGAATCTTTTTTATAATATTGCCTCGCTTCTGTTGTAATTTTAATATCAACCATGTCGTAAGATGCACATCCGTAAAATTCTTCAATAACAGCCACAAGGTTTACGGCAACCGGACAGTGAACTGTTTTTTCTCCATCGAGCGGACAGTGAGGACATCTGAAGTTTATTAATTTAGTCCACTCTGGCAAAAGCAAATTATTATCCCGCTTAATGAGTAGAGTGTTTGCATCAATAACAACTTTAAAATCCTTTTGTGAACCGTCTTCAAAATTAAATTGATAAATGTATGTAATTTCTTCAGAGTTCAATTTCTGCCTCAAATAGTTAATACTGATAATTACGCGGTTAGAAGATAGATTATTTTTATTATAAATAAAATAGTTGAACCGATTGAAAGATAAAATTTATACCTCCAATAAAAGAATTTTTTCAAGGTTCTGAGTAGAGGTCTATCATTTCCCCTAACTAAAAAAGAAAAAGCGGCAGAGCCATGCCGCTTTTTCTGAGGAGAGAGAGTATGAGAGTAAATTTTAACTATCTTTTGTGTTCTCTTGTGCCGCCGCTATTTTTATTAGTGTCTGAGCGCTTGCTGTTATTTCTAACCGGCTGCTTTACTTCACGTTTTTGTTCTGGAGGTCTCTGATACTGCTTCTGATTACTGGATTCATTTCTCGACTCAATTTTTCGATTCTCAACTTTTCTTTCAATTTTAGGAGCAGTATTTGTTTTAACTACTTGACGTTCGGCAGTTTGCTGAGTACGCTCTTCCTTTCTTTCAATAACCGGAGGATTGACATTTCTTTTTTCATCATTACTGTTTCTCTTAATAATTTCCCTATCATTTCTATCCGTAGTTCGGGAATCATTCTTTGTGCTTTCATTAACTTGTTTCCTAACTCCAATATTCCTATCGGTGTTGGTTTCTTTGTTGCGTTCAATTTGTTTTTCTTCTCTATCGTTTACAACTTTTCTTTCGTTAATTGCTTCTCTATAAATAACAGTTTTTTCTCCGCCTCTTCTGTCGCCGAGCTCAATCTTAGCAACGTCAAGATTTATTTTTCTGTCAGAACGTTTTACTTCCAACTTCTGCGCGCGCTCACGTTTTATCAAATCTCTGTCAGCAACAAAAGTTCTTAAAACATCTTTGTCTCTTGAGTTTTTCCCCCGGACTTCGAGAGGATCAGAATATCTTTGAATTTCACGTTCACGAATGTCCTGTCCGCTTCTTTTTCTAACAACATCAATATCAACACCTCTGTTAACAACCCGCCCGTTACGGTAATCATAGTTGTTGCGATATTTAGTTCTTGAGTGAATACGGTATTTGTACTCACTTGCTACATAATGTTTGTACAGATACGGATCATAAAAGTAATTATAATTTACATAGTGCCAATGGTTGTACGGAGCGTAATAATCATGAGTATAATGAAGCCCAATTCCAATCGTAAAAGCTGCATAAGGTGATAAAGGCGCCCAACCGATATAATCGTTGTCATATCTCCACTCTACCCATGAAGGCGCCCATTCGTAATCGGGAACCCAAAGCCATCCGTAGAAATCATCGTAATGCCATCTTCCATAATGGTAAGTTATATATCCAAAATCTTCGTAGGAATCCCAGTACCAACCATCCGCTGACCAAATCCATCTGCCTATTGAATAAGGCTGCCATCCGGTTCTCATCACTGTAGGACGCCAGACAATTACACCCGAACCAATTTCCATCCAAACACCGTGCGGTGTTAATGCAGTATAAAAATATCCGTCTACACTGCGGGGTACTGCTGGTTTAGCTTCCGCAATAAAAGCGAATGCTAAAACTAAAAATGCTGCAGAAATAATTAACTTTCTCATGATATTACCTCGTTTTAAAGATTCATAGCTCCTGGTTCAATCATTATGCCATAGGGAGGATGTGATTGTAGTGCTTTAATGTAAGATTAAGTGAGATGTGTGTCTATTATTCTGGGCAGAGCAAACTTTTTTATATACAAATCAGCGTTTTATTTTTCGGTCTTTCCATTTGTAGTTACCGAACACTCCTCCTATTGATGCAAAAATGATATATGGAATCTGAAACAACTCGGCTATGAAGAAATATTTTGTAACCGGACTGTTAAATAATCTACTGTTCCCTTTTTTGATGATGAGGAATTCTAATGCAATTTTTAGTAATAATGCACTTAGTAAATAAATGAGGAATAAATTAGAAACTGTAAAACCAAAGATAACTGAGGCAATCAAACTCAAGTAGAAGAAAAAAATCAGAACCAATCGGGCTATAAATAATTTATCGGCATAAAAAAATCCTTTGCTTGCCCATCTTTTCCTTTGATTATAAAACTGCGAGAGGTTTTTGTTTGCCGCAGTTTTAACGACCGATTTTTTATCAAAGCAAAATTTAACTTTATAATTTGTTTTACGGCTGATTTGCTGCATCAATAGTTCATCGTCTCCCGATGAAAGATTCATCTGACCCTCGTACCCGCCGGCTTCCTGAAATGCTGTTTTACGATATGCAAGATTTGCTGCATTACAAATTGCCGGCTTTCCAACGCCAATTAAACCAGCCCCGGCAATTATCAAACCCATAAATTCGAGTTTTTGAATTTTGCCAAACAGCGTTCCATCATCGTCAAATTCAACAGGACCCGAAACGAATCCTGTTTGTGTATCAAATGTAGGGATTAAAACATTCAACCAATTTCTTGGATGAATACAATCTGCGTCCGATGTTACGATTATTTCTCCCTTAGCAAAAGTGAGAGCATATCGTACCGCCTTCTTTTTATGAGCC
Organism: Ignavibacteria bacterium CG2_30_36_16; assembly: GCA_001873185.1. Taxonomy (GTDB): domain Bacteria; phylum Bacteroidota; class Ignavibacteria; order Ignavibacteriales; family Ignavibacteriaceae; genus CG2-30-36-16. The sequence goes on from MNYQ01000072.1 coordinate 22,060, forward strand.
ATTTCATCAGCAATAAGCGGCGCATCAATTACATTAATATTTTTTTTTCTGATTGATTCTCTCAGTAATTCGGGCGAACCGTCATCTGAATTATCATTTACATATATTGTTTCAAACTTGTCCTCGGGGTAATCTATTGTTTCGATACTTTTCAAACTTTTTAAAATTATATCTCTTTCATTACGAAAGGCAATTATTATGCTGATAAATTCATTTTGAATTGCTCTTGAATAGGTTGTTTTTTCAAGTTCAAACAGACCGGCAAATATTTCAAACAGAAAAAAGAGATAATGAAATAAAAGCAAAATAAATAGGGAGAGAAATATTTCAGTCATCATTTTTTTTCAACAACAAAACCATGCCAACGGCAGATGGTAATAGTATATTAATCATAAAAAGAAATATAGAAGCATTAAAAGCAGCAACGGCAGTGCCGCCAAGCTGCGTAATGAAATAAACTGAGGCTGCTTCTCGAACTCCAAGCTCACCAATAGTAACCGGGGGAATAACAGTTTTGGTAAACATCAATAAACAGCCTGCCCACATAAAAGTTAAGAAATTGTATCCGGTGGAGAATGCGGCGACAAGAAGGGCAAATTGCAAAATAAAAGTAAAATATTGCCCCAGCGTAAGATACGTCATCTTTGCAGCAACATTATTTTTTAAATTTTTTAATATTCTCAAATGTCCCAACAGTTTGTAAAGGCGCCGGGATGATTTTATTTTCTTAAAAATAATATTATTCCAAAAGCCGGGATCTGTAAAAAGCATAAAAGAGAAATAAAAAAGTAATAAAACCATCACAAACAGCGGGAGAGTTATTAACATCATCATTCTATAATGATAATGCATAAACAAAAGCACAGCAAGAGCGCCGGCATAAAGCACAGTTAAGAGCGGAAATAATTTATCCACTATTGTAGCAAGAGTAACATCAATTAAATTTTTATCTCTAAAAGGAATCGCCCTTCCAAAATATTCTCCCACACGCATTGGCGTAAATGCGCCCGCAGAAAAACCATAGAAAAGAGAAAGAATAACTTTCTGTTTGTCTTTTTCATCAATTAGTTCACTGCATACAATTTTCCACCGCTTGTATTGGAAATATAGATTAAGCGGAAGGAGAAGTATCGTAAGTAAAATTAAAATTGGATTGGAATTGACAAAGGCACTTGCAATTTCCGAAGGATCTATATAAAAGACGATAAAAAGTATAAGCCCGCATGCAATTAATAACTTTAAAATATTAAGCAGCCCCTTGCCGTATTTAGCAATGGCTTCTTGTATGTAATTTTTTAGTTTTAATGCCGGAGTTGAATTCAACCAAAAACCGATTAATTTTTAGGCGGAAAATAAATAATTATATGCTTCAAGGAAAGTTTATATCCCGATAACTTGCATTAATGCTATAAGTTTTATTTTTTGATGTAATTCAATTTCAATTTTTCTCGAATGCCTTAAACAGGAGTAATAATGTTTGTTAATTTTAGTGATATCCCAGGTCATCAAAATTTATTTTTAGATTATCTTTATGATTTTGAAAATGTGAGCAGTTTCTACAAACATAATTTTCGCAATCGTGAAAATTATATGAACATATTTAAGGAAATCAGTTCTTCCGATAAAGCGCCAAGGGAAAAGCTGGTTCATTTAATTAATGAGCAGTATTCCGGTTTTAGTTTGTCTAATAAAACAGAGCAGAATATAAAACTGCTCGAAAACGAAAAAACTCTCGCCGTCGTTACAGGTCAGCAGCTTGGTATGCTTGGCGGACCAATGTATACTTTTTATAAAATTTTTACAGCTATAAAACTTGCAAAACATCTTAGTGAACGGTATGACGATTACAATTTCGTACCGGTGTTTTGGCTTGAAAGTGACGACCATGATGTTGAAGAAGTTAGTTCCATCAAAATTATTAATGACAACAATAACATCGTTACTGTTAAATATGGGGATAAATCTGAAGACGAGGAAAGTAACACAGGGAGCGTCGGTTACATAAAATTTGATGAGTCAATTAATACTTTTTTTGAGAGCCTTGGTTCAAATCTTCGAACAACTGAATTTAAAGAAGAAATTGTTAACAACTTAAGATCATTTTATAAGGAAGGCACATCATTCAAAGAGGCTTTTAAAAAATTAATTTACTCTATATTCGATAGGTACGGATTAATTATTTTCGATCCTCAAGGTGCAGGGGTTAAGTCTCTATTAAAACCAATATTTAAAAAAGAGATTTCCGACTTTCGTACTCATACACAAGAACTTGTACATGTTAGTGCAAAACTTGAGGAGGTATATCATGCACAGGTTAAAATTCGTCCCATCAATCTTTTTTTTAGCACAGATGATGGGCGATATTTAATTGAACCCGGCGATAACATTTTTAAACTAAAACGGAAAAGGATACGTTTTACTTATGAAGAAATAATGAATTTGATTGAGGAACAGCCGGAAAAATTTAGTCCTAATGTTTTGTTGAGACCAATCTGTCAGGACTACATACTCCCCACAGCATTTTATGTCGGCGGACCAAGTGAAATTGCATACTTTGCTCAAGTGATGCCGCTTTACGGAATTTATAATATTGCTGCGCCGGTTATTTATCCCCGCTCGTCATTAACCGTAATGGAAAAAAATGTTTCTTCACTTCTCGAAAAATATAATTTAAATATACATGATGTGTTTATAAATACTAATAAACTTAAGGACAAGGTTTTATCCGATATAAGTGAAAACTCTCTTGATGATATTTTTGAAAAAACTAAAACCGATATTGCTCTAGCGATGGATTTGCTCAAAGAGAAATTGTTTGAATTTGATAAGACGGTAAGCGACTCGAGTACAAAATACAGACAAAAAATTATAAGTTATGTAGATGAATTAAGAACAAAAGCTAACGATGCGCAAAAGAAAAAATATGAAACAACTTTGCGTCAACTTGATAAACTTTCTGCAGCATTATACCCGAACAATAATCTTCAGGAAAGGGAAATTAACTTTATATACTTTGCACACAAATATGGATTAAATATTATTGATAAGTTTTATGAGGAACTTGAAATAAATAAATTTGAACACCAGGTGATGGAACTTTAACAATCCCCGGTTTCATAAAGGCATCTCTAATCAGTTAGTTAACGGAATGCGAGTTACCAAAAAAGACATTGCCTTTATTTATCAAAAGAATGACTTTATCGTCATTGCGAACGAGTCCTCGAGTGAAGCAATCTCAGTTCTAAAAGTGAGTCTTCTTCGTTCCTCGCAGTGATCCCGCAAGCGGGATAGGATGTCATTAGTAGCGACTCTTTGGGAGTGAAGCAATCTCCACAATGAAAGATTGCTTCGCTCGAAGACTCACTCGCAATGACTATCGGACTGTCATTGCGATCCGTTAGCTAAAGGATGAGCCCATAAGTTTAAGTCTGATTTTAAAATTAATTGTTAAAATATTTTTACCTCATTTAAGCGCTTTCAATAAGATGGCGCAGGTGAATTCTGTTTATAAAATATTTTACTCAGATTTAACCATTGTGCTATAAAAAAACTTCATATGCTTTTGTTCGACGTCAGCCATAAACGATGCTTCCTAATTGCTCAAGAAATAAGGGATTCGAAATTTCCACACATTCAAAATCATCAACCGTTCCACCGCTTTGATTTAACATAGACAAAACAGCGCAGCTCATGGCTATGCGGTGATCGCCGAAACTTTTCAAGTGAGATTTTTTGTTTTTTATATTTCCGCTGATTTTAAAACCATCATCATTTTCTTCAACATCAAAACCGGCTGAAGATAGATTATTACAGATTGTTTTAATACGGTCAGACTCTTTTACTCTCAATTCTGAAGCGCCGCTTACAATAAAATCGTCTTCAGCAAACGCACCGGCAACAGCAAGGATCGGGATTTCATCAATTATATTCGGGATAATCTCGGTATCAATTAAAATATTTTTTAATCTGCTATTCTTCACAAAAATATCTCCGTATGGTTCACCTGAAGTTTCTTTTTGGTTTACTATTGAGATATCGCCCCCCATCTTTTTTAATACTTCAATGAATGCGGTTCGCGTTGTATTAAGTGTAATATTTTTTATTAATAGTTCCCCATCTCTGCTCAATAACGTAAGCACGATAAAAAATGCAGCGCTCGAAATATCCGATGGAATAAAATACTCTTTGGGCGAAGGTAAAAACGATGAATTAACGGCGATGATTTTCTGTCCGGATTCTTCTTTGATAGGTAAACCCAGCATAAATTCTGTGTGATTACGCGAAGGAGTGTTTTCCACGACTGTTGTATTCTTTTCGAAATGCAATCCGGAGATCAGCACTGCGCTTTTTAATTGTGCACTTGCAATCGGCAATTGGTAATCAATAGGAGCTAATGAATTTGAAGGAAAATATTTTAAAGGCAGAGTAAAATTATCCGAAGCTTCAATTCGTCCACCCATTGCACTAAGCGGTGTAATAATTCTTTTCATGGGTCTTTGAGATAAAGAATTGTCACCGATTAAAGTAGTTTCAAATTTTTGATGGATTAATAATCCGCTTATCAATCTTGCAGTCGTTCCGGAGTTGTCGGCGTTTAAAGCGGAAGCGGGTTTGCTTAAACCGGCGATACCTTTACCGTTGATAATTACTTTGTCGAATTCATTTTTAATTTCGATGCCAAGCTGCCGGAAACAATTTTTAGTAGATTTTACGTCGGCGCCATCGGAAAGATTTGTTAAAACAGATTTACCTCGAGCCATTGAAGAAAAAATTACGGCGCGATGCGAAATTGATTTGTCGCCCGGCAAATTTAACTCACCCTTTATCTTCGATATGTGAGAAAACTCATGCACAATTATTTTGTGCTTAATTTATTTATCAACGCTTCAAGTTCCTCAGTTCCCGTTTTATTTTGTGAGTACATTTTTTCTCCCTCACGCTGTCTTACCGCTTCATAAAGAACAACTGCGGTTGCAACTGAAACATTAAGGCTTTGCACCATGCCATACATCGGGATTAGAAATTTCTCGTCCGCCAGTTTAGCCGCTTCATCCGAAACACCCCGATGTTCGTTGCCTAAAACGATAGCGCATTTCTCTTTGAGATTTAGTTCGTATAAACTTTTTGCACCCGCTGTTATCGAAGAAGCATAAATTTTAAAACCATGCTTCCTCAAAAAAGAATAACAATCATCAACACTTTTATACTTCTCCCTTTCGATCCACTTAAATGCCGAGCCGGATGATTTCTTCCCTATCTTCGGAAACTTTTCTATGTTGTAAACTAGGGAAACAGCGGGAACTCCCGCCGCATCGCATGTTCTAAAGATTGCACTTACATTATGAGGATCGTGAATATTCTCGAGTACGACGTGAAGCGACAACTGCCTGTATCCGGCAACTTCGATAATTCTATTCTTCCGCTTTTCTGTTTTGAAGATTAACACAGTTAGCTTTTATTAAAAATCAATTTGTACAAGATTTGCTTTTGGGAAGTTTTTGCGCGATCGAGTTTAAATTTTCCTTTTTCTGTTTTTAAATAAAAAGATGCAAGTTCTATAATCTTTTCTAATACCGTCTCTTCGTCATGCGCCCAGGATTCACATCCCTTTAACGATGGTATTTCTGCTGTGCAGCCGTCATCCGTTATTTTCACTACTAAATCTAAAACCATTATAGTATTGCCGTTTATCCGTTAGCCAACGGATTTTTTGTGTCAAAATATTTTATGTGTTAACAATTTTTAATTTTTCATTTTTAATTTTTAATTGCGGCTTGCCGCGCTATGTTATCACTAATCTCTCTTTTTTATTATTCCAATTTTTACAAAATCCGAAATCATTTGATCAAAGGGTGAACTTAAGTTTTATACAGTAATCCCCTCTTTATTATATCCCGGTCGGATGCCATGTTGTTTTTAATTCTAGCGTTTTTTCAATTATGTACGGCGATTCGTTTTGTTCATTATACCAATCATTTTTTTTAAAAAAAACAGTTCGTTTAATATTGTTGCTTGCAAACTCACTTATCGATTTTGTCATCTTCTCATCATCCCCACAATAGATAATTGAGTTTACATCCATGTGAGAAGCCATGTGGCTGAATAGCTCATCTTTTTTACCTGTCAATATATTTACAACCCCGCCCGGTACATCGGAAGAGTTTAATACCTCTGCGAGAGAAATTGCAGTTAAGGGTTTGCTTTCAGACGCCAAAACAATAACCGTATTTCCGCCGACAATGGCAGGAGCTATTAATGATATTAAACCGAGTAAACTTTGATTTTCGCCGGCAATAATTGAAACAACTCCAACAGGTTCAACATTTGAAAAATTAAAATGCTGACTTGAAACCGGGTTTACCGTGCTGAACAACTGCTGGTATTTATCGCTCCAACCTGCATAATAAACCAACCTGTCGATAGACCTATTCACCTCTTTTTGTGCAGCCTTTGCCGATTCGCCCTGGGCAATTAGTTCTGCGATAAATTGTTCTTTTCTGCCTTCGAGCATTTCGGCTATACGGTATAACACCTGCCCTTTGTTTAAAGCAGTAGTATTTGCCCACGCGGTTTGAGCTTTACGTGCGGCAACAACCGTGTTTCTAAAATCCTTACGCGAAGCTAAACAGATATTTGCAACCAGGTTGTCTTTTGAGTTTTTAACAGCATAATATCTTCCCGACTCAGTACGCGGGAATTTTCCCCCGATATATAATTTATATGTTTTATTAATGTCTAATCTGCTCATAATTTTTTACCAAAAATTTATTACTCGAATTTTACGTATGGTTTTAAACCCTGCAATCCGCCTTCTCTGCCGAAACCGCTTTCTTTATAACCGCCGAAGGGCGATGTCGCGTCGAATTTGTTAAACGTATTTGCCCAAATTACACCCGCCTCTAATCTTTGGGTCAGATGAAATATTTTCGCACCGTTTTGTGTCCATACCCCGGCTGATAATCCATAAGGAGTATTATTCGCTTTTTCAATTACTTCGTTTATTGTCCTAAATGTTTGAACCGTTAAAACTGGTCCGAAGATTTCTTCCTGCACAATTTTGTGCGATTGCGAAACATTCAGGAACAGTGTAGGAGCGCACCAGTTACCTTCTTTAGGTAAACTGCATTCGGGTTGATAAATTTCGCCCCCTTCGCTCAAACCAATTTTTATATAGTTCTGTATTGTCTGTAATTGTTTTTTTGAGTTAATGGCTCCGATATCGGTGTTTTTATCCAATGGATCTCCCACAATCAGAGTTTCCATTCTTGCTTTTAGTTTTTGAATGACTAAACCGGCTACTGATTCCTGTACAAACAATCGGCTTCCGGCACAGCAAACATGACCCTGATTAAAAAATATTGCATTCACAATACCTTCAACAGCCTGATCTATTGCTGCGTCTTCAAAAATAATATTAGCGCCCTTTCCGCCGAGTTCTAAAGTTACCTTTTTATCGGTGCCCGCTATTGCTTTGGCAATGTATTTGCCTACACCCGTGGAACCTGTAAAAGCAATTTTGTTTATATCGGGATGATTAACAATATTAGCTCCCGTTTCTCCGGCTCCTGTAACAATGTTAACAACCCCTTTAGGTAAACCGCAATCGTTTATTATTTCAGCTAATTTTAATGCTGTTAGCGGTGTTGATTCTGCCGGTTTTAAAACAATTGTATTTCCTGTTGCCAATGCCGGTGCAAGTTTCCACGCTGCCATTAATAAAGGAAAATTCCATGGAATTATTTGTCCGACTACGCCGAGAGGTTTTGGTTTTCTATTCGGAAACGCGTATTCCAATTTATCCGCCCAGCCTGCATAATAGAAAAAATGATTTGCCGCAAGCGGAATATCAATATCTCTTGATTCTCTTATCGGTTTACCGCCGTCTAAACTTTCTATAACCGCAAACTCACGCGCCCGCTCCTGTATCAAACGCGCGATCCTAAAAATATATTTGCCGCGGTCTTTACCGGACAAATTTGCCCAGCCCTTAAAAGCTTTACGCGCTGCTTTAACCGCTAAATCAACATCTTCCGCGGTAGCTTCGGCAACGCTCGCAATTTTTTTATCGTTTGATGGATTGATAGTATCAAAGTATTTACCTTTAACCGGTTTAATAAACTTCCCGTCAATATACAAATCGTACTGTTTTTGTAAGTTTATATGGTCGGTACTTTCGGGCGCTGCGGCATAATTCCAGGCAGCTTTAAACATATCTTTATTTTCGTTTTTCTTCATAATTAATCTTTTGAAAAATAATTAGATGATTGGTACATCCCTGTTTCAGCTTTAACCAATTGCATAAGAATGTCATTTAATAAACTACTCGCACCGAAACGGAAGAAGTTTTTATTCATCCATTTTTCGCCGAGAACTTCGTTGAGCATAACGAGATATTGTAAAGCGATTTTTGAAGTCGAAATTCCTCCGGCGGGTTTCATTCCAATCATTTTACCTGTTTTTATAAAAAAGTCTTTTATTGCATCGAGCATAACATATGTTACCTGCAACGTGGCGGCAGGTTGAACTTTACCGGTTGAGGTTTTAATAAAGTCAGCGCCCGCGTACATAGCAATTTCGCTCGCCTTTCTAACATTGTCTAATGTATCTAACTCGCCAGTTTCTAATATTACTTTCAGATGAGCTTTACCACACGCTTCTTTAATAGTGGCAATCTCATCAAAAACATATTGATAATTACCGGCAAGAAATTCGCCTCTTGAAATTACCATATCTATTTCATCAGCGCCCTGATCTGCGGCAGATTTTGTATCCAACAGTTTTACTTCTAATGCAGACTGTCCACTTGGAAACGCCGTAGCCACAGAAGCCACATGAATACCACTCCCCTCAAGGGCTTTTTTTGCAATGCTGACAAATGAAGGGTAAACACAAATAGCGGCAACTTTAGGAATATCTCTTAATAAATCATGCGGATGCATCGCTTTGTAACAGAGCTGCTGTACTTTGCCTCTTGTATCTTTACCTTCAAGGGTTGTAAGATCAATCATACTTATAGCAAGCTTTAAACCCTCTTTTTTTGATGAAGATTTTATACTGCGAGAACAAAATCTTGCTATCCGTTCGTCAACACCGGTGGTGTCGTAAACCGGTAAATTATTTAAGTTTGGAAGCATTTATATCGTCTAATTATTAAAATTTGTAAATTTTCTTTTGTTTAATTCATTCCATTAATTTTCAAATACGCTTTATAAGTATTTTGGAGCAGCATTGCTATTGTCATCGGACCAACGCCCCCCGGTACCGGAGTAATAAATGCGGATTTTGGCGCAACTTGATCATAAGCAACATCACCAACTAAACGATAACCTTTCGGTTTTGTCGGATCTTCAATCCTATTTATTCCAACATCAATAACAACAACACCTTCTTTAACCATATCGCCTTTAATAAATTCAGGGCTGCCCATCGCTGCAATTAAAATATCTGCTTGCTTTGTGTAATAACTTAATTCTTTTGCAGCAGAGTGGCAAACGGTTACAATGGAATTTGCATAAGCTTTTTTCTGAAGCATAATATTTGCAATTGGTTTGCCGACGATATTGCTTCTGCCAACAACCACAACATGCTTTCCCTTTGTCTCAATATTATAACGTTTAAATAATTCATGAATGCCAGCCGGTGTGCAGGAAACAAAAGTATCTTTTCCGATAACCAGGTTGCCAATACTTATTGGATGGAAGCCGTCAACATCTTTTTGCGGCGATATAGCTTCAATTACTTTATCTTCGTTTATATGCCCAGGAAGAGGCAGCTGCACAAGTATGCCGTGGTAATTTTTATCTTCATTATATTTTTGAACAAGATTTAAAAGTTCTTTTTCTGAAGTATCGGAACTGAGTTTTTCAGCCTTAGAACGAATTCCGATTTCGCTGCAGGCTTTTATTTTACTGCTAACATAAACTTCGGAAGCAGGATTATCACCGACAAGTATTGTTACCAAACCCGGCACATCATTTCCGCTGACTTTTAATTTATCAACTTTTTCTTTTAACTCTAACCTTATTGTTAAGGCAGTCTCTTTTCCATTAATTATTTTCATCACACTTAAAATTTTTAATTTCTAATTTTTAATTTTTAATTTTTAATCCGTTAGCTAACGGATTACTTGTTCTCTTCTTCTGCTGATCTTATAAATTCCGGGAATATTATTCTTTCCAAAAAAATAGTTTTACCTGTGTTGGTATCAATTTTAAAATAAATTGCGCACAGATGAACATCATCTACCGCTGTTTCATATTTCTGCGGCGTCTGGTAAATAAAACGATTTACAGCGGCAATTGTCTTCATACCTATCACCGAGTCATACGGTCCTGTCATACCGACATCAGTAATATAGCCCATACCATTTGGAAAAATTCTTTCGTCGGAAGTTTGTACATGCGTATGTGTGCCCACCATTGCGCTAATTTTACCATCGAGAAAATTAGCCATAGCAAGTTTTTCTGCAGTTGCTTCGGCATGAAAATCAACAAAAATAATTTTTGTTTCGGTTTCGATTTTTGAGATTGCCCATTCTGCAGTTCTAAAAGGACAATCAATTGAAGCCATAAAAGTCCTTCCCTGAAGATTTAAAACTGCGGCTTTCCCTTTTTTAGTCTCCATAATATAAAATCCGTTGCCGTAAGTGCCCTTTGGATAATTTAATGGACGAAGCATCCTCGCTTCACTCCTCAAGTAATCTTGCGATTGATGTTTATCCCATGTATGATTACCGCCAGTAATAACATCAACGCCGAGTTCAAAAAGAGCCTTGCCCTCTTTGACGGTGCAGCCTTTTCCGTCTGATGCATTTTCGCCATTGGCAATAACAAAATCAGCTTTATATTTTTGAATTAATGATGGGAGAAAAGTTTGGACTATATTCATTCCGGGTTCACCAACAATATCGCCCACAAACAAAATATTAAATTCGTTCATTCTATCTTCTTTAAATTGAGTGGCAAATATATTTATAAATGCAGTAACTCGAAAGAAATCAAAAGTGAATATCCATTCTACCTTCTAACTTATAAAGTTACCTCACGCATGAAATTTTTACTCTTGCTCGTGATCGTAACCTTGCTCGGTTTTAAATCCGATTAAGAGCACGATTACGGTCAAGATCAAGACACTTTGCGTAATGTGACTTATAAACTTGTAAACCAGAATTAGGAGTTACCAATTTTCGAGTGGATTATTGAAAGGCTGCCCGTTAGCTAATCCGTTAGCTAACGGAAAGCAATCTGATTCATTTGTTGAGATTGCTTCTCTCGCAAAGTGGGACAAGTTGTTAAAATCCAACACTGCCGTATTAATTATTTTGGGCACCAAGATTTCCATCTACTTTTTACATCCGCAAAAAGGAAGGGTTATATTCTTCTTTCGGGATAGCTGCATCCCGTAAGAGTTAACACACTCGTAAAATGTACTATTGAAAATGCAAGCCTCCGGGTTAAGTCGCTTAGCGCCTGCCCTCCGAAACGAAGTGAAGGAGGGGCTTAATCCATCCATAGACCCCGTCCGTTGGCTAACGGATTACGGGGACACCGGATTATACCTCAGCGCAGTTTACCCCGTTTTTTTTTCGGGGCCAGGCATTAATCCTTGTAACATTATGTTGCATTTTACTTAACTAAATTTTTTACTTCTATTATTACTCGCTCAGCTAAAACAATTGATTTCTTACAAATATCTTTATCTGGATAAAAGTATGGAAGTGCGCTCCCAAGAGGATATTTTGTAGGCAAGTAAATACTATCTAAGAAGTCACATTCATCTTCTGTTAATTCTATTGGGATACCATTCTTTTCTAAAATAGTTTTTAATTCCATAATGTTATGAGTTTTCTTAAATGGTATTACTTTCTCAATAAATAAAGATTTTAACGCTTTCTATATAGATTGTTGAATATTGTTCAGGCAAGGATTATAAAGTTCACTTGCAATAAGAACTTTCGCGGCTTCAAGATTTTCTTCAGAATATGTGAGCCAACTTTTAGTTTCCTCTTGCATAAATCACTTCTCCGGATGAAACTTCATTTGAAAAAAAACTATTATTATTTTTATCTAAAATTGGGAATATATCAATAGCTATTTCCTTTGAAATGTTTCTTATAAGCTTTCGATATTTTAATGCAAGAGTTAAATAATTTTCAGAACTGTTTTGAACAACGGCAATATCTATATCATTTGGAGAATCGCTTTTATTAAAAGAACCAAAGATTATAATTCTTTCAATTTCTTTTTGTCCTTTTAATGAATTAACTATTTTATTTTTTACTTCAACTTTATTCATAATTTTATTCATAATGATTTCTTTTTTATTTGTTTTTCTTAAATATAGAATAATGCTTACTTATTTGCCACATAACGGCGTGTTAACCGTCAGGGGTCGGTCAAGTCCGTCAGTCCGGTGGCGAACGGACGGAACAAGTTATTAAAACACAACACCGTAATTAATTTTATTTTTGGAATACATCCCGCTTCTAGCGGGGAAAGATTTCCTTCTACTATTTACATCCGCAAAAAGGAATGGTTATATTCTTCTTTCGGGATAACTACGTCCCGAAAGCACTTGAAATTTTTTTATCTAACATATGGTTTACATGTTGACTTTAATCGGAATAACTTGTTATATTGCCTTTAGTAGTGATATCTACATTGAACAAAATCTATCTTATCATCTCCAACTACATATACAAGTCGATGCTCTTGAGTTATTCTTCTAGACCAAACTCCGCTTCCTAAAAACCTTAAAGGTTCTGGTTTTCCTATCCCATCAAAAGGATCTTTCATTATTGCTTCCACAATATCTAAAATTCGCAAAGCTACTTTCCGGTCAATTTTTATCCAGTAAGCTAAATCTTCTCTAAATTCTGGTTGAAAAACACTTATTCGTTTCTTCAGAGGTTTATTTTTCAAAACCGAATTCCTTTTTAAGATTTTCAAGGGTTTGGGCAGGTTCTTTATTCTCTTGAACCCTTAGTAATGTTTTTAATAGTCTTTGTGCATTTTTTGGTGAACGAAGTAAATGGGCAGTTTCTAAAATACTTGATAATTCACTTTCAGAAACCAGAGCAACATTTTCAGCATTTTTGCGATTTATAATCACAACCTCTTTATTTAATGATACTTCATCTAATAAAGATGCTAAATTTGCACGCGCTTGAGTATATGTCATACTTATTGGCATTTTAAAACCTTTCTTAATTGTACAGAGTTAATGTACATATATAAATTCCATTTTACAATAGCAAAATAAAACTCAATTCTTCTAAAATTTTGGGGGATACAACTTTTGGGCGATATAACGGTGTGTTATCCGTCTGAGCCGGACAAGTTATTAAAAAACAACACCGCAATTAATTTTATTTTTGGTATCCATCCCGCTTCTAGCGGGAAAAGATTTCCTTCTACTATTTACATCCGCAAAAAGCAAGGGTTATATTCTTCTTTCAGGATAACTGCATCCCGAAAGTGCTTAAAAAATATTTATCAAAAATTAAATTACGTGTTGACTTTAATCGGAATAACTGGTTATGCGTGTTTTACTAAATCAAATATTTCCTTAAACACTTTTCCTTTATTTAACTTAGATTGCCATTGACGATGTCGTTTTACAGACTCTATTCTTTTTCGATTAGCAATTGAAAGAAATCTACTCGTTTCTAATGGGCCTAACTTTTCTGTTAATAATCTTATGGCTCTGTTAAACAATTCCTCTTCATTTATATATTCATTTGGTCTCATTTTAATTCCTCTTTTGTACAAAACTCAACTGGATTTATTACTTCAATTTCAGTTTTTATTCTTTTACTTCTTTTTATAAACTTGTCATCACAGGTGATTAAATAATCTGCTGATTGCTCCGCAAAAGCTAAATGAATCGAATCTGCGATGCCAATATTATTTTTAATCAATTCATCTGCTCGTTCTTTTGCTTTAATATATTCATAATTACCTTCTTTTCCATATATATCTAAAAGGTGTATAATTTGAATCTTCTCTCTATTGTCTTCAATACTTTCAATTTCTTTAAAATGCATTGATGAAATTATCATTTCATATTTTTGACTCTGGATTCCATTAAGTATTAGATAATAAGCATCAGTTTCTAATCTAATCCTCATATTGCCTTGATTATCAAATGGACGACAGAGTGTACAAATATCAAGATAGAGTTTTAATTGCATTTTAAATATCAATATTATTATATGACATCAATATAAAGAATTGTCGGAAAACTATCTTATTGCAAGGACAAATTATTAAAATCCAACACTGCCGTATTAATTATTTTGGGCAACAATCCCGCTTCTAGCGGGAAAAGATTTCCTTCTACTTTTTACATCCGCAAAAAGCAAGGGTTATATTCTTCTTTCGGGATAACTGCATCCCGAAAGCACTTAAAAAATATTTATCAAACATTTAAATTACGTGTTGACTTTAATCGGAATAACTGGTTAGTCCTTGTTTATAATTGTTCTATTATTTCTTTGATTTGCGGCTTTAATGAAACAATATCTGTTGTAATTATATCCCAGACAATTTTAGTATCAATACCAAAATATTCATGGATTAATAAATTTCCAAGATCTATTATTTCACGCCATTGTATTTCTGAATAGAGTTTTTTGAAGTGAGACGTAAGATGATTTGCGGCTTCACCAATAATTTCTAATTGTTTGACACAAGCATAATGCATCATTGTATTAGATTGGAATACTTCGTAAGACGATTTTGTTACATACGATTCGATTTCAAGAATAGCATCATAAATGTGTTGTAAACGTGCTTTATCGCCCAAACTATTTCTCATAGATCAATATTTTTTCTGAATCAATAAATGGTTTAATATACTTTGAGACACTATTACTTGTAAGAAGATCGACTTTCCTTTTTAACAAGTCTTCTAATTCTAGTTTCATTCTTACAAAACCAAGACCAATTGGTTGTGAATAATCTAACTCAACCAATATATCCACATCACTCAAGTCATCATTTTCATTTCGTGATACAGAACCAAATAAAAATGCCTTCTTTACAGGTTTATTTTTGAAATAATTTACAATCTTATCAGAAAATTCTTTACTCATGATTTCACTTTATTTTGTTTAAAATGTCTTCAAAAAGATAATAGAAAACATATTAAAAAACACTATCCATTTTTCATAGAGGGCTAACGGCATGTTGAACGAATCCGCTTTGCGCCTTAGTCCAACAGGGGATTATGCCTCAGCACGTTTCGGCATTAATCCCTTAAACGTTATATGTTTGTTTATAAGATTATTCTAACGCTAAGAAAAATTTTGAAAAATATTTATGCAAAATTCTTCTTTCGCTCAATTTCTTTTCCCTTTCCGAAATTGATTCCTCCACAAAATGCTTATTGAAAATACAGGTAACCGGGTAAATCCGCTTTGCGCCTTAGTCCATCCTTAGATCCCGCCCGTTTTTAGCGGGAACACGGGATTATGCCTCAGCACGTTTCGGCATTAATCCCTTAAACGTAATACTTACGCTCTATAATATAAGAGCAAACTAAAACAATTTATATTTATTTTGTAACGGCTCACTTCAGCAAAATCATTTTTCTATTTTGTGTGAAATTATTTACTCGTAAAGAATACACATAAATTCCGCTTGTCAAATTATTTCCATTAAATGAAACAGAATAACTTCCTTGTGATTTTTCTTCATTAACTATAGTTAGTACTTGTTTACCTAGAACATCATACACTTTTAATTGAACGAATCCTCTTTCTTTAACAACATAATTTATTGTTGTACTTGGGTTAAATGGGTTGGGAAAATTTTGTTCCAATTTATAATCCAAAGTTTTGAAATTGTCTTTTACACTTACGGTACCCGTATCCCTAATGGCAATTAAAGTTTTTTGCTGATTTGGCGACAGTGAGCTTTTATGAACACCGATGTAAAGCGTGCCGTCCGCTGTAATGGACCCGGTGTTGTCAACTTGATAATCATTAAGAGGTAATTTCCATTTTAATTCACCATCACTTGATATTGCATAATAATAATATCCAAATGTTGAACCAACATAAACTGTACCTTCTGAATCACATATTAATGGTTGCCAATAGTCGTCTGGTTCTATAAAATCAAATGTATATTTCCAGTTAAAATTACCATTATAGGATATTGAGATTAACAAATTCTCAACCCCTTGTTGTGTTATTTGGAATCCTATTGCATAAATATTTCCATTTTTATCAATAGAAGGCACTGAATAGGAACCCACAATAAAATCACCGAATTTCCATCTAATGGTTCCATCTGGTTGTAGGCAATAAAAATTATAATCGATACCAAAATATATATATCCATTAGAATCAACCAGTGGTCCCTTTTCTGCTGCAATGCAACTAAATTTCCACTTTAGGCTTCCATCAAGATTTAGTGCAAAGAGGTTTGAATCTGCTCCAAATATGTAAATTGTATTCCCATCTGGTGAAAAAACAGGAGATTTTCGAAAAAAGCCGTCTTCATAATTTATATTCCAATTTAATGTACCATTGGGATTAATAGAATATAATTCACCTAAACCATTTGTAATATATAATCTTCCTTCTTTATCAATGTTGGGTATTGCTATTTCTACTATTGGCGCAGATGTTTCATATCTCCATTTTAATGTGCCCTCAGAATTTAGGGCATAGAAATATTTATCAAGTGAACCAAAATAAATTGTATTGCTCGAATCTATTAAAATACCGGACTGTGGTGGGCGGTTTGTCCCTAATTTATAATCCCATATTAGTTTACCATCTGGTGTATATGAATAGAAATGATCGGCGCTGTCTAACTGATAATATGAACCGAAATATAAATTACCTTCTTCGCCAATTACCGGCCCGGAGAAAATACCATCTTTCATATCTGCAGTCCAAACTATTGTTGGTGTTTGAGGACCTTTATAAGGTGAACGTCCGGTAAATTGTGGATCGTGCTTAATCATAGGCCAATCGGAATTTGCAAGTGTTGGCCATTCAATATCTGTTTGTATTTGGGCAATAATATTTGAAATACTTAGGAGAAACAGCAACGTTAAATAAAAAATATTTTTCATATTGAGCACCTTTTCATAATTAAACCAGGTTTTGATTTTAACAAAACAAAACCCGGCATCGAGTTAATCGCAAAAAACAAAAATAATTATCTGAGTAAAATCATCTTCTTTACATCTGTAAAATTATCAGTATGAATTTTATAAAGATATATTCCACTTGGTAAATTTGATGCGTTAAATTCAATTGAATAACTTCCTTGCTCTTGTCTCTGATTAACTAATTCAGCAACTGTTTCGCCTATTGAATTATAAACGCTAAGGTTTACAAAACCATCTTCTTTTAACCGATAATTAATTATTGTTGATGGATTAAACGGATTTGGATAGTTCTGCCTTACATAATAATTGGCTACTTCATCATTTCTATTCATATTAGCTTTCTGCATAGGAATTCCTACAACTCTAACATCGGCTTCATTTCCTTTTAATGTTTCTTGGTTGTTGGTCAAAAAAGCCGACACTTTGTACTTTGCTATCAGTTCATGTGCAATATAAGGTCCGGAAACAATTTCTTCGGAAAAATCAGTATATTCTAAATTAGTTGTTTCAGCGATTTTAACAAAGTTTGGTGAATCTTTCTTTTTATAAATATAATATTTCGATACACTGCTCGGATTGTGGTAGGCATTAAACTGCAATTTGGGATGAGAATTATTATTTGTAATGTTCAAGTATAGTTCCAACCCGGAAGTTACGTGGTCAATACCACCGACTAAATCCCAAACCGTTTGATTAGTGCCATCTATGGTTTGTGTGTTGTCATTGTTTCTAAAATTTTTATTAGCATAATCATATTTGAAATAAACATCGGGGGAGACACCATAATCCGAGGTTCGCCAATCCATATAGAAGTATGCTTGTTCGACACCCCCTTCTTTGGCACTTATTTTATATTTGCCTAATGCTACAATTGGATTCATTCCAGCATTTACATCAATAACTAAATCAAAATAAGCAGTATAATTTTGAGGGGATCCAGGTTTCGGGACTTGAACGCTTGCAGATGAATAATCAGAAGTTAAATAATAATTTTCATCCCATCTTTCGGTTATCGCAGTAGCTGTAAAGGTAACATTCCAGCTTGTACCTTTATTAATTAGTTCAATAATAACTTCACCATAATGTAATGGTTCTTCCGCAAACAATGAGAGAAATGGAAGCATAATTAGTAAAAATAATTTTTTCATTTTTAATTTTCCATTATAAAATTTTAGTGAATTGATTAATTGATGATGCTCTTATAAAAGCACTATAAAAAACCAACCGGATAAAATTTCTTTAATATTTTCATTACCGTTAGTACCTCTCTTATTTGTGAGTAAGTATAACTATTTAGTATTTTATCTGTAAATGAGCAAAAAAGAGAAAGATGAGCGTTGTAAAATCTAACTGCTCATTTGCAGACCTGTCCGGCGTTTTGACGGATAAAATAGTGTTGTGCGAAACCACACCGTGTCTGTTAGCGTTCGATCCGTTATCCGTTAGCTAACGGAAACGGACTGTGTGATTGTTTTTTCACTCATCTCCATATTCTCTAAATGCTGTTTGGTAAAATGTATTTATTTATTTTTCCAAAGGCAAGAAATATCCGTTAGCTAACGGATTCCCGGGCGCTATTTTTTTTCTCATCATCCTCAAATCTTAAATCAAATAGCTGCACACCGTAACCCTTCATCCTAACCCGGGCAAGCCCCCGCGGGGCGGAACAAGCAGAACCGTTCGGCTGAGCTAACGCCAAAGCCAAAAAAGAAATAAACCGTTAGCTAATCCCGCATGCGGGAAAGCAATCTTTTGTTTTTAATTCAAAATTGAGATCACTTCATCCGGCAGCCGTCAATCTGCGTAAGGTGAGTTGCTAACTTTTTCCCAAGACGATGCTTGGGAAAAAAGCCCCGATGAAATCGGGGGAAAATTAATGCAAAATATAAATGAGTCTGGTGTAAAAAGATCGTTCCTGTTATTTCGAGGCGTTCTGAGCTTGTCGAAGAATGCCGAAGTCCCTATTTATCGGGACGATTTCGAGACGAATTCTAAAGATTGCTTCACGAGTTTCTGCTGAACGAAGTGAATGTGTTCGCAATGACGGATACAAAATAAAGATTTTAAGAGTGGACTCATAAATGTATGTCATAATTAACCTAATTACCTTAGTAACCAAGATAATCAAAAGAATATCAACCTTATTACCTTATCTTCCATCGTAAAGAATTCCGATATTATTTTATCTTTAGGGCATCTCTAAAAACATCATTTTGTTAATCCACTGGCTGACTTCGGAAGAAGTTT
>MNYQ01000189.1:0-13395 GCA_001873185.1 Ignavibacteria bacterium CG2_30_36_16
GTAACCAAGATAATCAAAAGAATATCAACCTTATTACCTTATCTTCCATCGTAAAGAATTCCGATATTATTTTATCTTTATAACAATCAGGTAATAAGGTAGAGAAATCCGTTGGCTAACGGATTCGTTTTATTACTAAGGTAATAAGGTTCTATTTTCTACAAATTTAAACATCGTTAATCCGCTGGCTAACGGATTATCAATAACGCCTCTCTAAGTTTCTATAAAATTTTAGAACTAAAAAAAAAACCGTCAGCGCTTTAATGCTGACGGTTTTTTTTAAGAATTAAATTTACTTTTTATTTTGCTGCAGAATCTTTAAGTCGCCTAACAACAGAGATTATAAAGCCGGTGAACATAATTAACACACCTCCCCAAATAAGGTTAATGAACGGTTTAACACTTGCAGAAATAGTTAATATTTCTTTAGCCTGAACCGATGATTTTGTACTGCCGTCCATTTTTGAAAGTGTAAGTTGAACTTTTCCGGCGGCATCAAGATTTACAAGCTGCACTTTTATATTCATATCCGGTAATTCGTAACTCGTAAAACCTCTCTGCCCGTTAACATTTTGAAGAGCGACTTTAAAATCTTCACTTTTATCATCCAACGATGCGTTAAGTAAAACTGCTATTTCAAAATCTCCGCCAGCCATCATGGCATCACGGGCATCCTGCGAAAAATCAAAATCTTTGAACGTTAATAGAGCACCGTTGAATTCTATTGTTTTGCCGAGTTCAAGTGATATGTTTGAACCGTCGTTACTCGCTTTTCCTGGATCATAACCTACGGGAGAAACATAAAAATCTTTTGTAATCATCGTCAAAATAGCCGGTTCGCGCATCAACCCCTGGTTGAAATCGCTTATGTACATTACGGGCGCAACGGAATAACTGCTGCTTCCCTTTTTTAAATTTATATTGAATGCATATTTTGTGTTATTATCAAAAGGCTTTATATCCGTAAAAGTAAGTTCGTAACCGAGCGCTTCTTTTGGAACATTCTTCTCCAGATCTATATCAACATGTTGAGTATATGCGGCGGATCCGACAACTCCAAGAATGAAAAGCGCAATGCCTATATGCGCAACGTAAGCGCCAAGCATTTTCCAATTGCCGGTTATAATTTTTAAAGCAATCTCTCCATTTACAAAAAACGAAAATGCTGCAGATAAAGTAAGAAGTATCATCATTATATCGTAAACTCCGCCGAAGATAACAACGAGGGCAGTAGTCAATATAGCCAATACAACGGGCACTACCGATTTGCGAATTAAACCCTTTCCTTCTGTATGTTTCCATTTTAATAGAAGACTAAGACCGTTTAATAAACCAATTATAATTGCAATAGGTATATGCATCTCATCATAAAAGGAAGTTTCAACTGAGCTGCCGAACAATGGAGCGCTTGTGCCAACAAATACAATTAATGCGCTGGCGCATAAAACTATTGTAGCAGTAAATAACGCTAAGTCGCGGCTAAGTATATTTTCTTCTGCTTGAACCTGCTCATTTAAGTATTTCCATCGGTACGCAATTGTACCAAAACCGAGAAGGAAAAATGAACCTATGAAAACAACCAGAAACAGATAAACAAACATTCCCGGATCTACAAAGGAGTGGACAGAAGCATCACCAAGAACGCCGCTTCGCGTTAGGAATGTACTATAGAGTACAAGCACGTATGTTAAAATCGCAAGTATTAGATTTGTCTTTGCAAATTTTCCAATGCCGCCTTTGCCCTGACTTTTCTTTTGCACAAGTAATGTATGAATTGATGCAACACCTATAAGCCAAGGAATTAAGCTTGAGTTTTCAACCGGGTCCCAAGCCCAGTAACCGCCCCATCCAAGCATTTCATAAGCCCAGTAACCGCCCATCATGATACCCAGACCAAGTATTCCCATTCCGGAAAGTACCCAAGGCATAGATTGACGAACCCAATCTTTATAATCGTTTTTCATTAAAGCAGCCATAGCAAATGCAAAGGGCGCAGTAGCCATAGAAAAACCGAGAAATAAAATTGGAGGATGAATCTGCATCCAGAAATTAAGAAGCTGAGGATTAAGTCCGCGTCCATCAATTACAAAATCTTTCATTGCAATTCCATTCGCCTGAAGCACGGCAAATAAGTCGGAGTTAACTTTTACAAAGTTTTGACTTGTCTGCGGGTCGCTGAACATAAAACTTTGCAGCCACGGCATGTTAAAAAAGGCTGAGGCAATATCTTTAACATTAATAAAAATTGGTTCTGCCCATATTGCTTCAAAAGGATTTTTAAACATTGGGGAAACCATAATTAGCAAAAACGTAATTGCGAAGGAAAACACTGCCATAACGCGTGGCTCTAAATCACCGCGTTTTGCAGAATAAGACTGAAGAAATAATCCCACTATTGCAGTAAGAAGGAGCCACAACATAAAGCTGCCTTCCTGCCCAGCCCAGAATGTTGCGGCAAGTATGCCTGCGGGGAGTTCGTTGCTGCTGTAACTGTATACGTATTTTAAACTATAATCATGCGTTAAAATTGAATACAACAAAATTGTTGATGCAATAATTACAAGCATCGTCATTGCGTGGTATGCTATTCTTCCGATGTTTAATGTGTTGTTATAACCGCGAAAACTTAAAAAGTACATCACCATTGAAACAACACTGCTAACAAGTGCAAGTGTTAAAACTATTGAGCCGATCATTTGTGCCTCATAATGTCAAAATTGATAAATGTTTTCCAAACCGTCCTCAAACCGGGGACGGCAAGCAGGATATAAACTTATTTTCTTGAGAAGTATTTAATTTTAAATTATAAACTGGAGGATTTAACCTGTCCATCTTCATATTTACTTGGACATTTGGTTAAAATATCCTTTGCGTGGAATGAACCATTTTCATATTTACCGGTTACTACAACGCTTGTAGCTGATTCAAAGTTGTTGGGAATGGTACCCTCGTAAACTACTTTCATTTCATTTCCTTTTTCATCAACCATGTAGAATGAAAAAGTTCTGTTGGTTTTATCAATTTCATAATTTTTAGCCTTAACCCAGCTGCCTGTAGCTTTAACAGTTTTATCTACTTTAACTACTCTTGTAAAGTCACTTTCATACTGAATATTAGTTTGAGTGAAGAGGTATATCATCAAGCCTAAAAACACAGTTACTATCACACCGCCAAAAATATATTTGTTATTCATTTTTATCTCCGTTTATTTCTTTTTCAATACTCTTGATTCTTTTATCTAAGTTAAAAAGATAAAGGAAAATTCCAGTCCATACAATCAGCACTATTATCATCACTATGTAAATTGCATTATCCGATAAAAAGTTATATAGTCCTTCCAAATTATCCTCTAATAAATTGTTTATTAATTTTCTCTTTCAGTAAAATTGAGCGGTAACCGATTTTCCACATCCAAAAATAAAGAATAGTAAAACCGATCAGCGACAAAAAGAATATGAGCTGCATGTTTCCATTCATTTTAAAATCTACTACCGGACCCGCGTTTGTGTCATCTGCGCTGCCGGGATGTAAGCCAGCCATTATTCTTGGCATAATAAAAATGAAGAACGGCACAGTCATAAAAGCAATAATTGAATATACAGCCGAAAGTGAAGCTCTCTTGTCCTCCTGTTCGATAGCCGAGCGCAACGCAAACCATGCACCGTAAATTAGAAGTAGTGCAAAAATTGATGTTTGGCGCGGATCCCAATTCCAGAAACTTCCCCATGCAAATTTTGCCCAGACAGCGCCGGTTACAGTTGCAAGTATGCAGAATATTATACCAAGTTGTGCGGCAGCATATGATTTTGCATCGTCATCAAGATTTCTTTTTCTTAAATACTTGATGCTGAAAATTGTAGACATTAAAAAAGCAACAACAGTGAGCCATGCCGTTGGAACGTGGAAGAAAATTATTTTTGCATTTTCTTCAAGCCCCGGTATTAGCGGGAAGTGATACCAGCTTGTGGGATTCTCAACAATAGGAAAAGCAATTCCCGCGATGGATACAAAACTTAATAAAAGGAATAAACCAATTTTCCAGACCATTAAAACTATTCTCTATTTTTATTAAAAATTACTAATCTTTCCATATAAAGTCGAACAGCATATAGGAAGTTGAAATCATTATAATATCGTAACAGGCAACTATTGCTATTTCGAATATAGAATCTTCAAACGATGTGCCATTTATTGAGTTCAAAGTTAAACTGACCGATGTTAAAATTAAAGGTAGTAATATCGGGAATGATAGAACCGGATATAACGTTCCTTTCGAGCCGGCTTTTGCAATGATGGCTGCAATTATTGTTGAAGACACGGCTAATCCTATATTGCCCAGTACAAATGTAATGAGAAAAAGGACAAAGTTTTGAAGGACAAATCCTTCAAACAATGCAGCATACAATAATGAGATTACTGTGTTCATCGCGAAAACAAGTGCAAGATTAAATATTAATTTCCCGCTGAATACTGTTGACGGCGAAGCTATAAGTTGAAGAGTTAGCGAAGTGCCTCTTTCTTCTTCGGAAACAAAAGCGCGCGCGAGACCCGACATTGCGGAGAAAAATATTACAACCCAATAAAGCCCGGCTGTAAGATTTTCGTTAATTCTCTCCTGCCCAATTGAAAATAGGATTACACTAATCGCAACAATTATGAACATTGCAAGTGAGTTAACTGCGTATCGAGTACGAAGTTCCGAATGAAGATCTTTTCTAAATAGTGCGTAAGCTTTCAAATTCTATTTTTCAATTTTGGTTTTTATAATCTTCCAGCGCCAAGGTGCTATGACATAAAGTTAAATCCTGATTCTCATTAGAAGCAATGATCACTATGTTCTTCTTCCCCTCTTCTTCAACAATTTTATAAACCGATTCTTTTCCCTTCTCATCAAGGTTGGATGTTGGTTCATCAAGAATTACAAGCTGCGGCTCGTGCATCAGTGCAAAAATAAATTTAAGCCGCTGCTTCATGCCCGATGAATAAGTTTTTACAGAATCATGACGGCGATTATAAAGCAAAAACTCATTAAGAAGATAATCCACTTTCTCTTGATTTAATTTTATTTTCCTGATGTCGGCAGTGTAACTTAAATTTTCTTGAGCCGTGAATTCATCGTAAAGGAAAAGATATGGAGAAACAAACCCGATGTGATTATGAAGCTTTTCAGGAATTATTTTCTCTCCTTCGTTTTCATGAATAATTTTACCTAACGAAGGTGCGTTTACACCGGCAATAATCTTAACAAGTGTTGATTTACCTGAACCATTAGGACCTGTAATGCCGAAGATTCCACAGTTTAAGAAATTAAAATTAAGATTATTAAAAATTAATCTTCTGCCAAAAGTTTTATTTATGTTTTCGGCTTTCACCGAGTAATTACTCATTAAAGATTACCAATTTTCCTTTATTAATATCGTCACCTGTCTTTGTAACATAAAGATAAACTCCCGATGGCAGTTTATCACCCTTATCGTTTTTACCGTTCCATTTAACCACAAAGCGACCGTAGAGCGTGGAATAGTTTTGCCTGGTTGAATAAACCAAGTCCATGCTTGGTGTATAAATATTTAAATCGATTTCTGATAATTGTCCGGGAATGACCGGGATAAAGATAAAAGAATTTCTACTATAATAAAAAGGTGAAGGAAAGGCATAACCCACATTCTCGGCTAAAATATTTCCTTCGCTTACAAGTGTATTATTAAAAATTTCCGAAGCGCTCCAGAAAGTCGGTTGAGGTGCAGAAAAAGAAGCATAATATTTTGAAGTTAATTTATAAGCGCCGGTTCTTTCTCCTTCATAAACATGGTATTGAAAGGGGAAGAATGAATTAGCACTGTCTATTCCGCTTTTATAATCCGAGTTTGAAACTAAAGTAAATAGCGTGTCTATATTTTGAACAAATCTTAAATAATTGTTAGCAGTTGGAGATGAATTCATATTTACATTGTTAGTTGGAAGCGAAAGAGTTGCAACGGGTTTAACAGCCGGATAATGAGCAGCTTCTTCAAATATAAAAATATTTTCGGGAGTAAGAACATCTGAGCGATAATTTGTAAAGAAGCAGGCTGTTCCGAAGTCTTTAAACTCTTCACCAAATGTAGAATTATACTCAAGCAGCGAATTTGCGATTGAGTTTAACGCTCTCATTTTATTTGGTTTTCCAATTAACTGCCACTGTCTTTTTAAAATATCAAACCCAAATCTTTTGGCAAGAAAGATGTTCCAAATAGCAATATCGTAGCCGGTGTTGTTTGCAAATGCACGATTAGTATTTCGGAAATAATCTTTCATATAAGCGTAATAATCGTTAACCGAATCGAAAACAAATTCTTCCATTGCAGTGGAACTCATTTCGAAATAGTATAGATCTTCTTCCCTGAAAAGATAATTCCCAACTTGAATAGCATGATGAAGTTCGTGCGCAACAGTTACCCTTGCGCCATTAATACCGGATGAATAGTAACCTGCATAATCATTATCAATCATCATATAAGAGTGAAATGTACCGCTGCCGGGCGAGATTTCATTTTCAAACTGTGTGTAACCATACAAACCGCTTCCGCCGCCGCCGAGGTTAGTTACATAGATATGATAGTAACCATCATTGTCTTTTGGAGGCAATGGATAACCGAGATAATTAGTTTCAAAATAAAGAGAGGAATCAGCAGCTTTCATTAATTCATTAATGTCATATTTTAACATTTGAGGTCCGGAAACATCATAATGAATTTTGAAAAATTCTGATGGAGCCACAACGCTTGTGTCGGTTACAGGTCTATCGAGCATTCTGCTAATTACTTTTTGCTGCTCCGGTGTAAATAAATTAATATTGACGATAACGGAGTTAATAATTCCGAAACCGCATTTTACATATCCGCTGTCGGCAATTAAAGATCGCTCGGATGTTTGATAACCTTTCACGCGGATAAATTCGTTATACATAGAATCAAGCTGTGTGCTGGTATGTTGCTGGGCTGATACCGAAGAAAGCGAAAGGAATAAAAAAGCAACGATAGATAGCAGCCTCATTTATCAACCTGCTTGACTGTGATAGAATTCTTAACTTTATTGCTGTATACTATGTGATAGTTTCTTGAGTTCATATTTTTAATAAAGTAGCTTTTCAATCCGTTTGCTTCACCAAGTGAAGTTGTAATAAAATTTCTCCCTTCTTCAATGAAATCCAATCGATAAAGAGTTGTTGTTTCTTCATCATAGATATTTAATTTTTTAATTCCGCCAAGCCTTGTTTCGCCCAAATAAAATTGAGTTGGAGAATTGATCTTTATTATTTTTCTTAAATTGCTGCCGTTGATTTTTTTTGCGCCGTTTGAACCAATTATATGCGCAAACGAATTTATATCATTATGAAAAAACGCTGTAGTTATATTTGTTTCATTCCCAGTCAAATCAGCGCTGAACGAATTTAGTGAATATTTTTCATTTGATGACAGTTTAAATATGCTCTCTTTTTGTGCCCCTGCCTTACCGATAATAAATTTTGATAGAGAGTAATCTTTTCCATCAAACTGCCAATAGTACATTGTTGGCTTCGGCATTAAAGTTAAACTTCCTGTTTCATAATTCTCTGCTGCATCGGGATAATCGCTTACGATGTAGCGAAAATCTTTAAATAAATAATATGCCGCACCAGCCGAACTCCCACTCCTATACGTAACATAAACTATCGCTTCATTTTTACCCTGCTCTGTTTTTAATTTTAAATCTTCGATTCCTCCGGGGGAGTAAATTACATTTCCGCTAAATTTATTATTCTTAAAATCAGCTTTTACAACTTCAATTAGTTTTTGTCCGTGCGTATAACAGTAGAATATTTTTTCGTTCGGATGCGCATCGTCAACAGCGATTGAACTATAAATTGAATGAAGATTATAAGAGTAAAAGTTTTGTGGGATGCCAGCATTATCACGCGTTACAAAATTAAGAGTTTTTGAATAATCATCAATAAATGTTAGATCATATATACCGTTGTTTGTATAGTCAAAATAATTTATTGCTCCGGGACGCGGAGAAAAAACTAAATCCTCACCGTCAGTAAAAGATCCGGGATTGGATATGATTATTAATTTTCCGTTCTCATTTAAGGCTGCCATTCCGCTTACAAATCTGGAATAAAATGGAGTAATATCTTTCAAACCCTTTTCTGAAAAGTAAATTATTTCCTTATAGAAATTGAACTCATCGCGACAGAATAATATTGAGACTATACCTTCGCTTTTGTCCAAATAAGCAAGATCAATTCTTCCATCCCGGTTAAAATCACCGTGTATAACTTTATCGGGATGATATGTTGTTTCAAAAGTCCTGATTTTATAATAGGAAGAAGCGGAATCTCCATAAAACACTTTTATCGCTGAACCTTGAAGCAAAATCAAATCTGAATAATTATCAAGGTTCAAATCGGTTGAGGTTAGTGAGGAAATTCTCTCATCAAGTTTAACAGTGCGTACCTTACTAAAACGGTTTCTTCCACTGTTATAGAAAAATTCGATTGAATTCTGTATTAGATTATACGCAGCTATATCAATAAATCCGTCATTGCTCAATTCTGTAAATACAGTGTAGGGATAAAGATTATTTTTTTCAATTGCCGAAAATTCTAATTTAAAGTTACTTTTTGAAGAGAGTAATGAAATCCCTTCAAAAGCACCGCCGGTTACGGCTAATTTTACAGCGCCGCTTCCGTCAACGTCGGCAGAAATAATGTTATCGGGGTAGGCGTTAAATTTAATTTCTTTTTCGATAAAAGGAGTCCCGGATTTTTGAAATTTTAAAACGCCTGCTGTTTTATTTTTTCGCGAAGTAAAGGCGTAACCTGATACACGGCTGCGATTATCGAACATCGGTATTACATTAGATAATTCGAAAGGGAGATTCAGCTTAATTTCACCGCCGAATATTGAACCGCTTTCGCCTTTTAATACAGATGCTTTCTTCTCGGCAGGGTTATATAAAAATAAGTCGGTATAAGAATCGTTATTATAATTAATAGAAAGAAACTGTGTCATTTCAGGTTGGACAGAAAAATTGTAGTACCTGCAAAAACCATTGATGGGAATTTGGGAATAGATTTCTGAAGAAAATAAAACTGCGAAAAAAAGTAATTTGATGTTACTTCTTTCTGTTTTTAAGCCTGTTTTCCCTGCGCTCAAGGGCTTCATCATATCTTCTTTTTTCATCCTCTGTTACAGGAATTGCTGGTATAGCTTTTACCGGTTTACCTTCCGAAGTAACAGCTACAAAAGTTAAATAAGCAGTGTTAGTATGATAGCGTGTGCCTTCTTTAAATGATTCGGCAAAAACTTTTACACCAACCTCCATTGAAGAATTAAATACCCGGTTGACCGAAGCAACAAGTGAAACAGCATCCCCAAGATTGATTGGATGAAGAAAATCTATTCTATCAACCGAGGCTGTTACACAAATACGCTGATTGTGTTTGGCTGCTGCTAATGCGGCGCAGATGTCTATCCAGTGCATCAATTGACCGCCAAGTAATTTACCAAGCTGATTAGTGTGGTTAGGCAGAACTAATTCTGTCATAACTATAACAGAATCAGAGACTAATTTGCCGGCTTCATTCATCGCGATGCCGAGAGTTCATTTTCTAAATTGGATTTAATGTTTTCAACTTCACCGTAGCGGTTACTATCAGGATATTTCTGTAAAAATTTATTTGCCTCTTCAATAGCTTCCGTTTCTCTATCACGATAGATTAATAATTTTATTTTATCATAACTTGCAAGCGGTGCATACTGGCTGTCGTGGTAAATATCTAAAACATTATCGTAATATTTTAATGCGGCTGAGTAATACTCTAACTTTTCATAAATAACAGCCGTGTTGTATTCTTTATGGGCAAGCTTTGCATTCAATTCTGATATCTTTGTTTCTGCTTCAGCAACTTTTTCATTCGTCGGGAAAAAATCTATAAAAGCCTGAAACTCCTCTATCCCTTTACGTGTGTATTGCTGTTCGAGTTGAAAATTTGGTGAAAGAGAGTAATAACAATTTGCAAGCATAAATTGAGATTCAGCTAAAAACTCACTTGCTGGATAATTTTTAATTAATTTAGAAAATTCATATGCAGCAAGAATAAATTCATCCCTTTTGAAGCGCGTCATTGCAAGATAATATTGGGCGTCATCAACAATCGCATTGCCGGGATATTGCAAAATGATTGCCTGGAATTCATTTATCACTTCCTGATAATCTTCATCATTATAAAGTTCCATTGCGTACTTCAACCGCTCTTCTGCGCCAAGGTTTACCGTATCTAACGAGGATGAACATCCCCAGAAATAGACAGCTATCAAAGCAAGTATTAATATATTTTTCATTTTTTAAGATTACATTTTCTTTAATTAATGGTTACAATTATAAACAAAATAGAATAGGGGTCAAAGGTAAATAATCCTTACTTACTGCGCACGGAAAAGAAAAGATAAATTGCAATAGCCGCTGTGCCTATTGCCACTGCAGGCTCCAGTAAAGAGCTGAAAAAAGGTTCGGCTGGTAAATCGGAAACAGTAAAAAGATATACACTGTTTTCAATATTTTTAACATCATCAACAAGTATGCTATCTATTGAAATAAATAAAAATTTTGTTGGTACAATTTTTCCGGCTATGCTTAAATTTCCGCCAAGCTCCACTTTTCTTACAACCTTCATACTTCCGAGAAATGAACTGCGGTGCATATCGGAATATCTAACCGAGGATTTATCAAAATCGACATCTGCCTGAAGCGGCGCTGATAAACTTTGAGTTATCCCCTTTTGAGTGAGCGAAGATTTTAACCGGTTTGTTAATATTAAGTAATCATTTAATGGAGAGTTTAATTTTATTTCAATTTGATTTTCCGGCAGCCGGCTCAAAATCAGTTGCGCAACCGAATCAACAAGTGAATAATAAACATCGATGTTGGTTTTGGTTTGCGAAATGGCGGATAAATTAAATAATAAAACCACTGCTAAAATTTTTATAGATTGAGATTGTACCTTCATTTATCCGCTTTGAGGTTGTAAGAAAAATAATTGTAATTAAAACTAATAAAAAAAAACCGAAGGGCAAAAGCCCCGAAAGATTATCTTCTTCCCTGTGCCATTTCTTTTAATCTTTTTACACGTTCTTCCACCGGCGGATGTGTTGAAAATAGTTTTGATATCCCGCCTCCCCGCAAAGGATTTACTATAAACATATGCGCCGTAGCCGGACCTGAATGATTCACCGGTTTTATCTGATTTGCATTCTGAAGTTTTTGCAAAGCAGAAGCGAGTGAAAGAGGATTGCCGGAAATGGCAGCTCCGCCTTCATCGGCAGAAAATTCGCGTGCGCGGGAAACAGCAAGCTGCAGCATAGTTGCAGCTATAGGCGCAAGTATTAAAAGTACGAGCGAAGATATTCCGTTATCGTCGTCATCGCCTCCCCGCCCGAACATCATTGCCCAGCCTGCCATTTGTGCAATGTAAGTAATGGTGCCAACAATTGTAGCTGCAATTGTGCCGATTAATATATCACGGTTTTTAACATGTGAAAGTTCATGCGCCATTACGCCTGCAAGCTCATCTTCAGTAAGAATGCGAAGAATTCCGGTAGTTGCTGCAACTGCGGCATTTTCAGGATTGCGTCCGGTAGCAAATGCGTTTGGCGTGGGATCATCAATAACATAAACGCGCGGCATCGGTAGATTTGAATTTTGTGCAAGCCGTTCAACCATATCATAAAAACGGGGCGCCTCAGTGCGGTTAATTTGACGGGCACGGTATAAACTGAGAACAATTTTATCGGAAAACCAGTATGATCCAAAGTTCATTACAACTGAAAAAATAAGTGCGATAGTCATCCCTGTCGATCCGCCAAGCCAGTAACCTACAAGCAGGAAAAGCACCATTAAAAAAGTCATTAAAAAAACTGTTTTGAGTGTGTTCATTTTTCAAACCTAAATTAAATTTCAAATTAAAATATTTTCGTTTTTTCAGAATCTATAACAATTTACAAAGTTGTTTTGTTTCCGATCCGGCAAAGAAAGATTAAAAAAGTGTCAATTTTTCTTTGTGAAAATAAATTATACATTGGTAGGAAAAAAGGCATTCGGAAGTTCCAAAAATAAAATTATAAGTTTTATTGTCTTGCCTTTAAAATAGATTATGCTTAAATAAGCGGCGAAAATTTATAGGAGTTATATGGTGCGGTTAAAATTATTTATGGCTTTAATCCTTTTTTCATCTTCCCAAATGATATTTGCGCAAAATACTTACGATTTTTTAAGATTAGATTTGAGCGCCAGAGCCGCAGCTTTGGGGGGAACATTCGTTTCCAACCACGATGATGCCGAAGTTATCTTTTATAATCCTGCCGGGATGAAGCTTCTTGAAGGAAGTCCTGCATCTTTTTCGTTTACCAAACATTTGCTCGATATTAATCTCGCCAGTGTTTCTTTTTCAACGGTTATTACTGATATCGGACGTTTTGGCGCGGCAATAAAATATATAAACTACGGCAGTTTTCCTGAAGCGGATGAATTTGGAAATAAAACCGGTGAGTTTAGTGCAAACGAAGCAGCTTTTATAATCGGTTATGCAAACAGCCTTGATGATAATTTTTATTACGGGGCAAATATAAAATTTATTTATTCGGGCATAGCTGATCGATCTTCGAGCGCAATGGCTGCGGATATCGGACTTCATTATTCGATTCCTTCGGAAGAAATTAATATCGGTTTTTCAATATTAAATACGGGTGGGCAGTTATCTTCTTATTATTCTACTAAAGAGAAACTTCCCCTTGATTTTGTGTTCGGTGTTTCAAAAAAACTTGCTCACATCCCTCTAAGGTTTTCGCTCGACTTTCACAAACTTAATGAAGGTGAAAACGGATTTGGTTCACGCTTTAAAGCATTTGCAGTCGGCGCAGAGTTTCAATTAAGCAAAGTTTTAAATTTGCGTTTGGGTTACAATAATGAGAGACGTTCCGAATTAAAAGTTGGAACTACTGCCGGAATAGCTGGATTTAATATCGGACTTGGCGCTAAAATTTCCGATTATCGATTCGATTACGGTTACTCATCTATGGGATTAATAGGCGCTTTACACAGAGTGACTGTTTCGACAACATTTTAATATTATTCCATGATTTATTTTGACTAAGGCTGCAAACATAATTATATTTGCAGCCTAAAAATTAAAAGTGACCTACCTTTTAGTTTAATGAAGAGTTAGTCCCGCAGAGCCGGATGGTTGAATGCGGCGGTCATGTTGAGCGGAGCGAAATCCCGCAGCATAACATCGGGATTGAGCGGAGCGAAATCCCGCAGCATAACATCGGGATTGAGCGGAGCGAAATCCCGCAGCATAACATCGGGATTGAG
>MNYQ01000189.1:13404-16578 GCA_001873185.1 Ignavibacteria bacterium CG2_30_36_16
TCGGGATTGAGCGAAGCGAAATCCCGCAACAGCGGGAAAAATCATTTAAGTGTTTTGAGAATTTAATATTCGGAGAGTTGGCAGAGTGGTTGAATGCGGCGGTCTTGAAAACCGTTGAAGGTGCAAGCCTTCCCGGGGTTCGAATCCCTGACTCTCCGCACTAATAAAATGGCTTGAAATGAGAATCAAAAAGCTCGTTTGCAAGCCCTTTTCGTATTCGGTACCCCACTTGATGCTACCAAACACCATTACTTTTCACCTTGTGATGAGACTTTTATGCGACCTTTGACTTCAAACCTTGCATCAAAGACATTAGTAATTCTACACACCACTCAACTTTTTCATCATAACTATCTCTATGCAAATTTTCATACCCCGACATATCATACGCAAGTAACTGAAGTGTATCTTCTGACATTATTTCAAGCAATGCTGTATGAATTTTATTGGTTACTGCTTTTGCAATATCTTTTCCTAATAGCATCGCTCCACTGAGTTCATAATCAACAGCAAGATCAACAATATCTTGATGATCATAAAGTCTTTCCTCATTTCCTGCATTTAAATAAGTTGTTATTATTAAATACAAATCTTTTGCATCTTTAGATCTTAGATCAACGGATCTACTATTCCAGGAAAATATTTTGAGTGTAACCAGACTTACTACTGAGGCTGCTTTAATAACAGTTTTAGGATCTGTTTGTATAATAATATCTTCTGTGTTTGCATATGCATCATCAAATCCAATTACATTCAATTCTGTCGCGTCTTTGTCAGGCCAGGTGATAGTACTTCCGTCAACTGAAACTTCACCGAATGGTATAAAATCTATTATCATTCCTCTATATGTAAAGCGATGCAGGATACTTTCACTTTTTACGAATCCTGCCTTTTCAATGCCACCTAACAGTAGTTCATACTCATCCCAACTTTTTATCCTGACAGCAAAGTCAATATCATTAGTGGCTCTGTATACTCTAATTCCATATACATAGTAAAGAATCATGTCCCTAACGGTTGCGCCGATAATAAAAAAATCTATTTTTAGCGTATCCGTTATATTCTTTATCTTCTTGAGTATCTCAAGAGTTAATCCATCAATTTTCTGCGATATATCGTGCAATTTCTTTCTCATATATTAATTTTGCTGTTTCAATATTCCTAGTATCTCCAGTTGCAAGAAGATCCGCATATACCAATATTGGGTGAGTCGTTTCCGGATAACCAAAATGCTTGAAGTTCCAGAATTTTTTCATTACCACTAAATTCCCCTGTGTGTCCCTTCTTAACCTATTTCTTAATACAAACTCCCCTTGACGTTCCCCAACGTAAATTGTATAGATGTAGGGCCGTAAGTAATTTGTCATTTTCTCCGCAGCGGCTTCTCCACCCCAATGTGCATCATAAAAATTCACATCCAAGTTTCTGATTTGCTCTTCATTTATATTATATCTACCAGCAAAAAACTTCGGCTTCAATTTATCTGGATATAATATAACCCATCTTTCTAATAATTCTTCTTTATTAATTAACTTTCCCTTATTCTCATAGTCCGGCAAGTATCCCTGCTTCTCCAATTCTTTAAGTGTAATATGAACCGTACCATGTGCTACTCCAGCTAGATCAGCGATTTCCCTTATTGGCGCTCTTTCCAAACCAGGATTACAGAGTAGAGCATATATCGTTTGCAACGCTGCAGCATAAAAAGGTCTCCTCACAGCTCGGAATCTTCTTACCTCATCAAGTTTGTTACCTTTAATTTTAATAAACAAAGGTGGTACTTTTATATATGCATTCCCTGCTGTATCGATTACATTTATTTCATTCTCCTCTATCACCTTCATTAATTCAGGTGTAACATATTCTGTTATTAATAATGGTATCCCAGTAACATTTCTCAAGTTGTTTAATACAATTCCTAATCTTGCTTTATTAAGAAATAGCCGTACTTCTGTATTAAAAATTAAATCATGATCCGCTATTTGAATTTTAAAATCCTCTTGATCTCCAAAAGCAAAAGTCCTTATTTTTAGTCCTGTTTCAGTCTCTAAATTTCTTATTGCTTTGTCTATTGCGTCCCTTTCCCGGTGTCCCATTACAATCTCCAATTTGTCTAATGCTTGATA
The DNA here is from genome assembly GCA_001873185.1 of Ignavibacteria bacterium CG2_30_36_16. Classification (GTDB taxonomy): domain Bacteria; phylum Bacteroidota; class Ignavibacteria; order Ignavibacteriales; family Ignavibacteriaceae; genus CG2-30-36-16. The sequence continues at coordinate 15,531 of MNYQ01000189.1, forward strand.
ATATTCTAATTATTGGACAAATATAATAATATTTTATGATTTATCAATCTTTCTGTCCAATATTTATTTATTTATACAAGCATTAGACATATATTTTCGAGAGATGATGTGAAAATTTCTGAATAAAGTACTTGACAAAATCAAATAATAAATTATCTTAATACCTAATAGATTTTATAATTATTTAGATAATAACATTTTTTATCAACACAAGGTGCAAGATGCAAAAAAGAACCAAGCAACGCTACAATAATCTAAGAAAATTCTTTAAAACAAAAGAATTTACTTTGGATGAAGCTGCTAATTTATTAATGAAGGATTTTGAAGACCCCAAAGATTCAGTCATCACAATTCTCTCCGAGCTAAAGAAAGAAAGCTGTTTAGAAGTAAAGCTTGACCCAACAGATAGCCGAAAAAGATTTTATAGACTTATTGACCCGCATCTTGAAAGATTCAGAAAAGAAGTGCTTGATAGAAAAGATCTCGAAGCGCTTTTAAAAGAAGCTGCAGATCTTATCCGTACAAAAGTAGATTACACATTTATACTATTACTTCTCTTCTACAAAAAGGTTAGCGATAAATGGCAGAAAGAATATGAAGAAGCATTAAAAGAATCCACAAATATATATCACCTTACTACTGAAGACGCAAAAAAGAATGCAGAGAATCCAACTTATCACGATTTTATAATTCCCCAGGAATTCCTTTGGGAAAATATCCGGAATGAATCCAACAAGCTTGCCGAAAACTTTTCCGCAGCTATGAAGAAAATGGCTGAACTTAATCCTGATTATAAAGATGTGTTTGAAAACTTTGACTTTGTTCAATTCGTTAATAATCGCGAGAACCAGGAAATACTTTTTGATCTCGTAGAATTGTTCAGTGTTAGCTCGCTTGAAAAAGCTTCACCGGATGTTCTTGGTGATGCTTACGAATGGCTGATAAGATTATTCGCTCCGCAGAAAGCTAAAGAAGGCGAAGTCTATACACCAAGAGAAGTAATCAACCTCCTCGTTCAATTGCTTGACCCCAAACCTGAAGAAAGAAT
>MNYQ01000229.1 GCA_001873185.1 Ignavibacteria bacterium CG2_30_36_16
TGTTCTTCGAAGAAATGTTTCCGCTGATGATCGGATTCGTAATAATTTAATGCAATTAGTAGATGAAGGTTCTGTGGCCATTATTGGTCCGATCAGACAGGAAATATTGTCAGGAATTAAGGACGAAAAAAAATATCTAATTCTGAAGCAATATATGGAAGCATTTGAAGATGAAAAGATTGAAACAATTGATTATGAAAATGCGGCGTTGATATCAAATAAGTGTATTGCGAAAGGATTTGCCGTGACGGCGATAGATGCTTTAATTGTTGCATTTGCCGTTAGAAATGGATGGGAAATCTATACAAAAGATAAAGATTTTGATAGATATGAGAAAATTTCACGGCTGAAAAAATATGTGGAAAGATAAAAAATGGTAGCTAACAAACGATGTAGCTGACGCTCGGATGATACTCAACACAACTGGCTCTAGAAGCGAGCGCAGCTAATCTAAACGTTAGACAGACAAAAAATGGAACAATAGTGATGATCACTAAAAATTATCATACCTGACTGCGAACAAAGCATTTAGTAGAGAACTTGAAAGTAAAATTTGGAATAATCAATGAATATGAAAACACGAGTTCCGATCAGGGCGATTTGTTTTGATTTAGGCGATACGCTAATTCATTATGAAGGTATCCCCTTAAATTGGTCTCAGCATTACTCAAATGCATTATGTATTGGTATGAAAAAGAATAATTATGGCGGCGATGAAAAAAAATTAAATGAGTGCTCTAAAATATTGATGAAATATAATACAAGAGCCCATCCTCGAAATAATGAGATTAGTGCGGAAATTATATTTTCCGAAATTGCCAGCTATCTAAATATCGATAAAGAACAGTCAAATGTATTGATGGAATGTTTTTACAATTACTTCCAGCAACGTAGTATTCTTTTTGCGGATGTTGAAAAAACATTGAAATCAATAAAAGATTTTGGAATAAAGATTGGTATTCTTACTGATGTTGCGTATGGCATGCCGAATTCGTATGTATTAAAAGATATTGAAAAAATAAAGCAATATATTGATGTGGTTTTAACATCTGTTGATGTCGGTTACAGAAAACCAATGACGAATGGATATTGTGACATGGCCAAAAAATTAGATGTTTTTCCCAACGAAATGATATATGTTGGAAATGAAGAAAAAGACATAATTGGTGCAAATAGAGCAAACGCAATTTCTGTATTTATAAATAGAACGGATAAGAAATGTTCATATGGAGAATGTTATCAATATGAGAGCATTGAAGAGATGTGGAAGAAGATCAAGACAAAAACAGCTGTCTAACAATCGATGTAGCTGACGCTCGGATGAAACTCAGCACAACTGGTTCTAGAATCGAGCGCAGCTAATCTAAACGTTAGGCAGATAGGTACGGCAGCTTACAAATAGGGATGCTCCGCGCAGAGTATGTGGGTTTCTTTTGACTAAAATCTTGGTTGCTCGCAGTAAATTGAAGATAAAAAATTCCTTGGAACTGCGAATTCAATTAGTAATTGATCTATTGCAATACCATACAGGAGTAAAATTCTATTTACAGTTCATTTTTTATTTACGGCCCCCACGAAAAGTTCCTATAATTATCACAGTCAGGTTTTGAATCGTGGGGAGACAATGGAAAACATCGCATCGCATCACCAGGGGTTACCTCACAAAAGGGAACGGTCATCATGCAAAAAATAATTATTAAGGCTCAATGTTCTGGTTCTGTGAAGTCTTGTAACGTTGTATGTTTTCAAATTGATAGCTATAATTAATGAAGAAAATTCAGGTGAGGAGTTATTATTATGCAATTCAGTGAGGTAAAAATTTTAGGCATTCTTCTGTTGAGTCTTATGGCTCTTTCTGCATGTCGCAATTCTGGGGACGTCGTACCACAAGAAAAATCCGTCTTACCGCAAGAACATCAAGACGTTCCTGCTCCGAATCTTAGACCCACAGAGCCTTCTTTTACAATGGCCTCGCAAAAGAAAGAAAATAATAGAGCAAAAAAGGATACCCTTTCTTCTCTTCGTAAGCAAAGAATAAGGGCCGCTGGCGATTTGCAATGTCCTGATCCAATGAAGCCATGCAAGCTTGATATTTTCAAATTTATTGATGATGTTAGGGGAAATCAATGAAAAAATTAATAGTCTTTCTTTTATTTTTTGTCGTATACGCTTCATCTATATGTACGTTGAAATCTGTCAATGTCCGTTATGAGCTAGCTCTTTGGACAGCATTTCCTTTAACATTTACTTATCCTGCATCCATAAATGGGGGCTATTGTTCTGCGTCTTATACGACTCCCAATTATAGCACAGAATGGTCAGGTCCGGCCGTTACTGTTTCTGTTAGTGGTGAATCATCACAATTATCGACTTCCACAATTGTTTTTAATGACTGTTCTTTTTCTGAGTTTGCTGGTGGTGGAGGTCACATCTGGGCAAGACAACAATATTCGTATTATACATGTTCCACCACTGCGGAAGCAAGTGCGCAATATTGGGACACCACTAGCACTTATTGTGGCACTACGATAGCTGTTGCAAATAATCTGTTATCAGAGCGTAAATCTGTTTGCGAAAATTATGGTGGTATATTCTCAGGCACAACAATGCAAAGCGGTTCGGAATATTGTGTTTCCGGTGCTTGCGATCTTTGCCAAGGTTCCGATGTTGCCGTTTTTATGGAGATGAAAAAACAAGAATGTTGTGATCATGGTTGGGAACCTGTGCCTGGTGATTTTTGTACTAATCCTCTGCAAAGTGGAGTAGGCATTACTGTATCCGATTTTTCTCTTCCCGGTTGTTCTTCTACCCCGGCTGGTTATTCTGTCGGAAATGCAGATAGTTACTGTCGCGATTTGCCAGAAGACACAACATCTACGACTGTTTCTTCATCGTCTGTTTTAAATTCTTCATCTTCTGGTAGTGATGAAGTGAGTAGTTCTTCTGGTGATGAAAGTAGTTCCAGCGAAGGGCCCTATGAATCATCCTCTTCAGACAGTGATGAAACCAGCTCATCTTCCTCCAGCAATGATGAAATAAGCTCTTCCTCAGCTTCCGATGTAGGCTCTTCCAGTTCCACAGAAATCAATTCCTCTACATCTGACCCTGAAAGTGGCGAAAGTTCAGGCTCTGAGAGCAGTTCTAGCGAATGGTTCTACGAATCATCCTCTTCCGGCAACGAAGAAACAGGTTCGTCTTCTGCGGACGCAATGAGTTCTTCTTCTACGGGTTCTGGTTCAGACGCAGGGGAATCTTCCAGTTCTTCTGCAGGAGATCTTTGCCTGCAATATCCACTTGCGAGTGTTCCGGCAAACCCGCGTTCTGCCTGTTTCAGCTATGGCGGCAAGTGCTACAAATGCAATGATGACCGCGGTTCGGAATGCGCGAATGACTGGCTTTGGATCTATGGTTTTAATGCAAGCAATGTGGGCTGGTGGTACACGGAAGTGGACTGCGAAACCGGAAGTGAAAAGACGACAGATGAGGGCATCGGCGTTTGCCCTTCGCATCCACTGAATAAAGTTCCCTCTGATCCGCAGAACGCATGCTTCGCTTCGAACGGCAAGTGCTACCAATGCAATGGCGATCGTGGTTCGGAATGTGCGAATGACTGGCTCTGGATCTACGATTTCAATGCAAGCAATGTGGGTTGGTGGTACGAAGAAGTCGATTGCTATAATCCGAATGGCGATGATGGGCAATGTCCAGACGGTTCCATACTGCAAAAAAGCGTAGCTAAGGCGAATGGCAATTCACAAATTGAATCCGTAGACTATACCATTGATTTCTTGCCATCTCAAAAATATTTTGACGTACTCGGACGCAAGACAAATCATAGTTCAAAACAGAAACGGGCGTTGTAT
>MNYQ01000050.1 GCA_001873185.1 Ignavibacteria bacterium CG2_30_36_16
TAGCAGAACCAATCTCTGCAGTGACAGTGTAGGGACCGGCAAGATTTTCAGTATTTGTAAGCGGGGTATGATCGATAGTTGGACCGAAGGAAACTTTAGTCATCCAGCCCTGATAATTTCCGGTTCGATCATCACACCAAAAAGGGAAAATAGTATTATTTAATGCTGCTATTCCGATGTAATCTCCCTGGTAACCGCCAGCCAGTCCGGCAATTGCTTTAGGTTTAAAACGCGCATCGCTGACGAGAAGATTTTCATGATTAAGTCCGCCATTAACCGAGCGAGCAAGATAAACCTGTGCACTATCGTTAGCGGTATTCCGGCTGTCATAAAAAACAGAAAAAACATGTCCGCTTGATTGATCAACAGTGACCCAGTTGTAATACTGATCTTTTCCATTGTTTAACGGATCATCATTAACTCTAACCGGAGTAGACCAGGTTGCCCCTCCGTCTGAAGACCGAATCATCACAATATCAGGGTCATTTCCGGCAGGCGCTACACCTTTCTGCGCCCAGGAAATATAAATATATCCATTATATGAGCCTCCGGTTCTGTCAACAGCCATTGATGGAAAAGATGCTACTCTAATACCGGCTTTGTTGCTCAAAGTCCCTCTGATACCAAAATTTGCTGCAGAATAAATTCTCTGCGGCGCAGCCCATGTTTGTCCGCCATCTTCAGACTTAGCAAAACCTATAGCATCTTCGCCATAGATTCCAGTGGCCCAGTTATCGTATATTGCCCAAGTAGCATATACTTCGCCGTTAGGTCCGGTTGATAAATTAACACCTTGATCATGACTTCCGGCATTAACTCCTGCAGAAATATTTCTTGCTGTACTCCAAGTTTGCCCAAAATTAGTTGAATATTTGAATTCAAGATTTGCATCATTAGCGCTTCCGGTAACGAAAGCCGTCCATGAAGCATACACTCTATTTTCATAGGGGCTGCCAACCTTTTTGTCAACAGTCATATGATTTTTGTCGAGCAAATCATTAAAGCCTGAAGGTGCCGCTCCAACAACGTATCTTGTCCAGGTTGCGCCATTATCTGTGGATCTGGCAACACCCTGTCCGCCATCGTTACTTCCGCCGTCTATAAATCCTTCGTAGAAATAACCGTTAGTGCCAATCACCGAAGCTGGATCGCCTGAATTAGCTCCATAAGGAGGATTATCAAATCCTGTCCAGTTACTGCCACCATTAACTGTAATATAACCTCCGGTTCCGTACAGTGTTGAAAACGGCCAGGTTGTTGTATTTGCAGAGCCGAAAACAATATTAGCATTCAACGGGTGAATATCCACACTCATTTCTGACTGCGTTGTGTTTGTAGTTGGCAATGGACGAAAGTTCGGATATACAATAGCTTCCGTTTTTTTTAATCTCACTTTTGTAATCTGCTGCGGAGCAGGTGTAAATATATATTCACCAAGAGGCTGTGCATCATAATTTTTGTCTATTAAAATTTTAGACCAGATTTTTGGTAATGCGTTTTCCTGCGCAAATGCAGAAAACCCGAAGACGCTAAGTAAAAGAAAAGTAAATAGCGCTTTTTGAAAATTTTTCATTTAATCTCCACTAAGTGTTATGTGATAAAACAATTTTTATTTAGTTAAAACCATTTTCTTAGAAATGTTGTTTCCGTTATAATTCACGGTATAGATATAAGTACCACTTGATAAATTTTTAGAAGCGGCATCAAACACTATAGAGTGATTACCCGCTGATTGATTACTATTTAGTAAAACGGCAGCTTCTTCTCCCAATACATCAAATAGCTTTATACTTACAAATCCTTCGTTAGGAATTGAGTAGTTTATTATTGTTGAGGGATTGAATGGATTAGGATAATTTTGCGATACATTAAATTGCTGAGGAATAGTTTTATCAGAAACCGTAGTGACTATAGAAGGAACTAATCCCACAAAAACATCAAAATTGTTTGCGCGTCCGTCAGTCCATATTGGAATAACCATCGAGCCATTAACAGCGAGACCGTTATAGTCGCCCATATAATTGCCAAGCAGAATTCCACTCGGATTAAATGAGCCGCTGGATACTTTCTGATTAACAAATACACCTGCATCTTTAGAAGCGATGTATGTGTCTGTCATTAAGTTTTGTGCGTCGCTGCGGCTGTCCTGCCACATGATGTAAACTTTTGAATTTTCATCAACGGCTAAAGCAGGCATAAACTGGTCTGAGTTTGTTGCATCGTCATTAACTTTTATTTGTGATGACCAGGTTGCGCCGAAATCTTCTGATTCGGTCAAGTAGATATTAGCAAGATCAACACCTTCTTTAGCTGTAAAGGCTAAATACAATTTGTTTGTGTTAGGATCGATCGCAATAACGGGATAACTGCGCACGCGTACGCCCATACCATTAACATTTTTCTTTAATAGAAATGCTTTAGTTACAAACTCGCCAGCGTGTTCAAATGAAGCGGCAGTAACAGGAGCGGTAAATGTAACGCCGGCATTATTAGATTTTATAACTTTAATCGTGTTATCATTTTCTAAATATGCTACATAAACATTTCCCTGCATATCTACTTTTACTTCCGCTGTGTGAACTAAGCCGGCTGCTAATTCAACAGGTGTGGAGAACGTTTCAGCTCCGTTTGTGCTATACGCAAATAAAATTGAATTGCTGTTTTTACCAACGGACGTCCATGCAACATAAATATTGTTTCTTGTTGCAAGCTGAGATAAATCCGCTGCAATTGCGGGGCGGTCTTCAAATAAAAGAGCATCGTTATTTCTTTTAACTTCTGCTGCAGTTGAATTCCATGTTAATCCTTTATTTATTGATTTGTTCACATACAAACCATCTCCGCTTCCAAAGACCTGATAGTGAATCACTGCATAATATGCGTTTCCATCAGCGTCGAAAGTAATAACCGGATCGGTTGCATCTTCGAATGAATTTAATCCTGAAAGCGGGATAATTCCTGATGTCCAGTTCAAACCACCGTCAACTGAATAAAAAACTCTTCCTTTATTGCCGGAAAGACTGAAGTCGTTTGATACTGCTACAAAATTATTTGCATCAACCGGGTTCACCGCAATCTTTGGCTCGGATACGCCGGAAGTTGTGTTGATGCGAACATTCGTTATTCCATCTTCAGCAAATATTTGACTTCCATTGTATTTAACAGCGCTGCCAAATTTTTCTTGATATAAAACCGATTTCGGTTTTTTTGCGCCTCCGTTTTCGCTGCTAACCGTACCGGAAAAATTCCAGACAACCAAGCCGGTTAAAAACGAAATAGCAAGAACCACTGCGATAGTTACGCTTCTTTTCATCATTACTCCTTAAAGTATGTTATTTGATTAAGTTAATTTTATATGTTCTCGTGATGCCATCAAAGGTGAATAGCAATAGATAGCTGCCTGATGCATAATCTTTCATTTCTAAAAATAGCTCATTATTTCCTGCATCCTTAAACCCGTTATAAATAGTCTTAAGTTTTTCCCCAAGAATGTTGTACAACTCAATCGAAGTAAAAGCGGCATCTGCCAAGTAAAATTTTATTCTTGCAGATGAATTAAATGGATTTGGAAAAACCGCTTCAGAATAAATGTTGATTGACGATTGTAATTCATCTTTAATATTTACTAAAGTTCCTGTTGTATCTTCATATTTATAAATGTATCCGTTTGAACCGACAAACCAAAAATCACGCCCGTTGTTAGAGGCAATGCTCGCAACGAAATCGGAATCTTCACGCACTATCTGCCAGGTACTTCCAAAGTTAGTGGTGTTTAATATTGTTGCTGCGCCGCTAACCCACCCTAAATTTCGATTTGAAAAATCAATACCTTGCAGCAGAAAAAACCCGCTTAGTGTATCAAGCAATTCCCAATTTTCACCTTTGTCATCCGAGCGGTATATCCAACCGCCAAGATCGGGGTCGCCACTGACTGCAAAAATTGTATCTTCATTAATAAAATAAAGATTGTTAATCGGTTCGATAGTGATAGCAACGTTTTTCCAGGTTCTGCCGCCGTCGTTAGTTTTTTTTATAAAACCGAGTATATCAAATCTTCCTCCCGCTACAAAACCAGTCGAGTCATTAATAAAAGCTACCTTTTTATTAGGGAATGCATTAACAAGATCGCTTAATTCTTCCCACGATTGCATTCTATCATAAGTCTTAAACATTTGACCATTCAACCCAACTGCATAACCTGTATCTTTATTAACAAAGTGAAAATCGGTAATAAAAACATTTAAAAGAAAAAACTGGTTAGTTTCCCATGTTTCGCCTGCATCGGTAGAAACGAAGAAATAAGAACCGCTTGTTGTAGCGCCGGAGAGGAAATAAATGGTTGACGAATCAAGTACCTGAACATCTAATAAATTTTCCGTGAATGGGAAGTTGTTAATTTTATTCCACGAACTGCCGGCATCCGTTGATTTGAGCACATAACCGGAATCCCCCGCTATCCATCCAGTTGAGGAATCGCTGAACGCGATAGCATGTAAATAGATATCTTGCTGAATGCTTAAATCACTCCATATTTGTGCATAAGATACACTGGATAAAAAAAATAAAACGATTAATTGAAACAAAAACGGACTTTAATAGATTAACTAACTAAATTGCTTTGCATAAATAGTCATTTTTATATTTAAATCAAATGCTATTTTATTAAATTTTCATATATATTTTAAAATAAAAAGCTTTTTTCAAATTGATATTTATTTCAGTACTCATAGTCGTTTTACTATTCTTAGATACCGCAGTCGCTTTGGGATTAATTTTTCTTTTTAAAAAAGAAGAAATAACCTCTCCCCGCTTAAAAATTTCAATTGTTATAGCTGCAAAGAACGAAGAAAAAAATATTGCCGGTTTAATTCAATCTCTAAAAAATATTAATTGTCCGCTCGATCATTTTGAAGCGATAATTGTAGATGACAATTCTTCGGATGACACTTTCGAATGTGCAGAAAAAAATATAGAGGGCTTGAACAATTTTTTCGTCGTTCGGGCAACAAATAAAAAATTTCCAGCAAAAAAAGGCGCGCTTCAAATAGGAATTGAAAAAGCAAAACATCCTTATATAATGATTACGGATGGTGATTGTACTATCGAACCCAATTGGTTAAGTGCATTTTCAAAAAAATTCGGACAGGGTTTTGATTTTGTGTTCGGAATAGCGCCTTTAAAAATGAATGGAAATTTTTCCAGCAGGTTCGCTTCATTTGAAAACTTGAGAACCGGAATTTTATCTTTTTCGGCTGCTGCATTAAATTTCCCCTATTCGGCAGCGGCACGAAGCTTTGGTTTTAAAAAAGAATCTTTCGAAAATATTTCAGGTTTTACTAAAACAACAGAAACTTTAAGCGGTGATGATGATCTTTTACTCCGCGAGGCGATAAAAAATAAAATGAAAATAGGAACAGTCTCTGATAAGGATGCTTTTGTTTTTTCAGAGACTAAAGAAAACTTTAAAGAATACTTAAAACAAAAAAGCCGGCACACCAAAACATCATTATACTACACGTGTAATAGACAAATCATATTAGCTCTTTGGCATTCTGTAAATATTTTAAGTTTGTTATCATTATTACTTCTTTTTGTTAATTGGATTTTTGCACTCCCGTTCTTCATCAAAATTTGTGTTGATGTTTTAATTGTTCTTACAGTTCAGAAAAACTTTAGTTATAAATTTTCAATTTTTAATATTTTAACTTATCAGTTCATTTACGAGGGAATGATTGTGATAAATTTCTTTAATGCTATTTTCAGAAAGAATGAATGGAAATAGGGAAAACCAACGCAGCCTGGTTAGATGAAAACCACCCCAACTATAATAGATGGAAACGAAGCAGAGAAATTTCAATTCAGCGCGGTGAGTTTGTTAAAAAAATTATTGAAGGCATAGTTCCCTGCAGTGGATTAAAAATTCTCGATTTAGGTTCCGGTGAAGGGGGAACCTCCGCCAGTCTTGCATCGGGTAACAAAGTAGTTAGCTTTGATATAAGCAAAATGCGGTTGCTTCGGCAGAATCAGCATAGTAAAGATTTTCTTAAAATTCTTGGCGACGCTTCCTCCCTACCTTTCAAAGACAAATTATTTGATTTAATAATTATGCAGGATGTAATCGAGCATCTTCCTTCAGCAGAAAAAACTTTTACCGAAGTTAAACGGATATTAAAAACCGGCGGACTCGTTTATTTGAGCACTCCCAATAAATTTTCTCTCTTTAACATTGTTGCCGATCCACATTGGGGCTTCCCTTTTGTTTCTTTGATGAATAGGCATCAACAAAAAAAATACTTTCTCCCTATTTTTAGAAAAAGCGAAATTAACAGAAATGATACTGCACAATTGATATCGCTTAAAATGTTGTGCAAAATTTTCAGTAATGATTTTGAACTATCGTTAAAAACACTGGAAGTTGTAAATGAATTATTAAAGGGAAACAAAGGAATAATCTGGAGTGAGTTTCATATTAAGCTTTTATCTTTTGTTAAAAAATTAAATCTAGTGAAAGCTATATCATCAATCGTAAATAATCAGCAAGGTTTCGTAAATAACTTTTTTACTCCTACTTTTTATTTTGTGCTTAAGAAAAAATGAAGCCTGAGAAGTGATGGTTTGATTTATAAACTAAATGCTCTATTTTTGAATTAAAAAAAATCATAATGAATAATAGACAATTAGCAGAGAAAGCAGTAGAAGCAAAAAAAATTGCACTCCCTTCTTATTCAAACTTTCATGTAGGTTCCGCTCTTTTAACAAAAGAAGGGAAAATCTATCTCGGCGGAAATATCGAAACCCCATCTTATAGTTTAACAATTTGTGCCGAACGCACGGCAATATTCAAAGCAATTTCGGAGGGGGAAAGAAACTTTAGCGCCATTGCAATTGCAAGCGATTCGCCAGATTACTGCCCGCCCTGCGGCGCCTGCCGGCAAGTTATTATAGACCTATGCGGAAACATTGATGTAATTATGATTAATCATAAAAATGAAATTAAAGTTGTTAAAATTTCCGAATTGCTTCCTTTAGCATTTGGAGATGAAGACCTAAAGAAATAATAATTAAACTAATTAAAAAAAATCATGATGGAATTTACCCCCCACTCAACACCCAAAGATACCGGATGGATTGAAGTAATTGCCGGTTGTATGTTCAGCGGTAAAACTGAAGAATTAATACGCCGTTTGCGCCGTGCAACAATTGCAAAACAAAACGTAAAAATTTTTAAACCTGCAATTGATCTACGCTTTTCCGAAAATTCTATCGTTTCACACAATGAGCAATCGCTCCCTTCTGTATTAATAAAAGATATAAAAGAAGTTTTTGAGCATTCCAAAGATGCTCATGTAATTGGAATTGATGAGGCGCAGTTTTTTAGCAGCGATATAATTGAAGTCTGTAATAAATTAGCGAATGAAGGTAAGCGAGTTATCGTTGCCGGTTTAGATCAAGATTATAAAGGCATTCCCTTCGAACCTATGCCTCAGTTACTTGCAGTTGCCGAATACATAACTAAAACACTTGCTATATGCGTCGAGTGTGGTAACCCTGCGGATAAAACACAGCGTAAAACCACTTCCTCCGAAAGAGTTATTGTGGGAGCTGCAGATATTTATGAAGCTCGATGCAGGCGTTGCCATTACATTCCCGAAGAAAAATAGAGCCACGAAATGGATTTATTAAGAGGCGCAATTGGACTCCTCCTTATACTCGGAGTTGCATTTCTTCTTTCAAATAATAAAAAAAGAATTAATTGGCGGCTCGTAATTAGCGGGATTCTTCTACAATTTGTTTTTGCAATTTTTGTAATTAAAGGGGATTCCATACGGCATTTTTTTGCACCACTTGGCTGGGTAAAAGATTTTTTTAACATTTTGAGTTATTTGTTCGTACTAATTTTAAATTTTACAAATGAAGGTGCAAAATTTGTTTTTGGACCGCTTGCCAATTCCCCGGGGCAAGAAAATAGTTTTGGAATGATTTTCGCATTTCAGGTTCTTCCAACTATTATTTTCTTCGCAAGTTTAATGTCAATACTTTATTATATCGGATTTATGCAAAAAGTTGTGCAGGCAATGGCAAGGGTGATGGCTAAAGTAATGGGAACAAGCGGCGCCGAATCATTATCTGTATCTGCGAATATATTCGTCGGGCAAACCGAAGCGCCGCTTGCTATTAAGCCTTTTATTAAAGGGCTAACAAACAGCGAACTTCTAACAGTTATGATAGGCGGAATGGCGACGATAGCCGGTGGGGTAATGGCTGCTTTTATTCAAATACTCGGCAGTTCTTATGCACAACGACTCGGAATTCCATTAATCGAAGCTCAGCAATTGTTCGCTACACACCTGCTTGGGGCAAGTGTAATGGCGGCTCCGGCAGCATTAGTAATTTCAAAAATTTTATCGCCAGAAATCTCTGAACCTGAAACTAAAGGAACCGTAAAAATTCATGTAGAAAAAAATGCTTCTAGTATTGTTGAAGCAGCGGCAAACGGCGCCGGCGAAGGTTTGACACTTGCATTAAATGTGGGCGCAATGCTCATTGCATTTATTGCACTCATTGCCCTTGTGAATTATCTGCTTGAATGGTTTGGCGGTGCGGTAGGCTTGAATCCTATTTTAATTGAAGCTTATGGCAAGCCGTTAAACTTTCAGTTGATGATTGGTTTTGTTCTTCAATATCTGGCTTATGGTATCGGCGTGCCCTGGCAGGACGCATTAAACTTTGGCAGCTTAATAGGAACTAAAATAGTTTTGAACGAGTTTGTTGCGTATCTCGATTTGGGAACGATGATACAGAACAAAACCATTTTGAGTGAAAAAGCAATTTTAATGGCTACTTATGCTCTTTGTGGATTTGCAAATTTCAGTTCAATTGCTATTCAAATTGGGGGAATTGGTCCGCTTGCCCCCAGCCGAAAAGCTGACATAGCACGACTTGGTTTGCGCGCTGTAATAGGAGGTTCACTTGCCACTTTAACTACGGCAACGCTTGCCGGAATTTTGTTTTAATTTGAAAAATTAAAAATGAAAATTGATTTAAAATTTAAGTACCAAGATTTAATTAAGTATTTCAAAAATGAAACGCCATTTGAACCGTTAGTAGCTATAGTGCTGGGGAGCGGTCTCGGCGGTTTTGCACAATCAGTTAAAGTCTTAAAAAGTTTTTCTACATTTTCCCTCCCCGGTTATCCGCCGTCAACAATTAAGGGGCACGAAGGTAAAATCCATTTTGCAGAATATGAAAACAAAAAACTTTTGCTTTTTCAAGGGCGTATTCATTTTTATGAAGGTTATAAAATTTCTGAGTGCATACTGCCCGTATTTATAGCTAACTTGTTAAAATGTAAATATCTTCTTTTAACAAACGCGGCGGGCGGCATAAACTCAAATTTAGCACCCGGTGATTTAATGATAAATCTCTCTTTAAACGGTATAAACATAAAAAAAGAAGTTGCCGGTTTGATTGGGCTTTCAAGTGTGAGCGGTAAAAACAATTTTAAAAATTTTCCATCAGCTCATTTTAATAAAATCATTAAATTAGCCGCTAACAAAGAAAAAATTGAATTAAAGGAAGGCACCTATTGGTTTACAAAGGGACCGAGTTACGAAACACCCGCCGAAGTTAGAATGATCGGAAACTTTTGGGGAGATGCTGTTGGGATGTCAACCGCACACGAGGCAATATTGGGCGCATATCTCGGACTGGAAACAGCATCTATCTCCTGTATTACTAATTATGCCGCCGGAATTACCGGGCAAAAACTTTCGCACGAAGAAGTAACAGCTACAGCCGGATTAGTTGAGAAAAAATTTGAAAAACTCGTCAAAAAAACTATCTCCTTATTAGACTAATCTCAAAATAAATTATTTTTTTATGGGATTTATTATGCCACTGACGCCCATTTTTTATATATTTGCTCTCTTTAATTTTATTGACTTTATATACCCATAAAGGTAACTTTGACACTCAATTTTTTTAATAAACACATTTCAGAAGCAAAGTAAAATATGAAAGAATTCAGATTTAGACTTATTCTAATTCTTGGTGCAATTGCATTAAGCCTTTATTTGCTCTGGCCTACTTTTCAGGATTACCGAAACTCTAAACACACATCAGAGATTCTATCCGAAAAGGAGAAGCAGATAAAGGAAGCCAACCCTAAAATCTCCAAAGACAACTTAAAGGATCTTCTTAACATTGTCGAAGACAGTATTAAATTAGCCGATCCTTCAATTTTGGAAAACCGGCAGCAAAGAGTGAAACTTGGGCTCGATCTTCAAGGCGGTATGCGCGTTGTGCTCGAAGTTAACACAGCAAAACTCCTCGAAAAAATAGCTAAGAATCCGGATGATACTTTCAAAAAAGTATTGAATGATGCAACAGCCGAGTCAAATCTCTCCGATGAATCTGTTGTTGATATTTTCGGAAGAATAATGAATCAAAGAGACATCAGGATAAGCCGCTATTTTGGGCGTATCACACAGGATGATGATGAAATTCTTGACAAATTAAAACAGGATGCTGAAGATGCTGTTGCCCGAGCAATGGAAATTATACGCAACCGTGTTGACCAATACGGCGTTTCAGAACCATCAATACAAAGGCAGGGAACGAGAAGAATTATCGTGGAATTGCCGGGCGTTGCTAAAGAGGAAGAAGCAAAACAACTTCTGCAGGGCACTGCTCTCTTAGAATTTAGATTGGTTAAAGAACCTGAGTTTGCTTATTCTGTAATGGAGAGAATCGATAATGTCCTAGCAGGCAAAACTCTTGAAGACACAACTGCATCGGATACTACAACCGCTGAAACTGCGTCTGCTGATACGACTCTTGCAGAAAATGATACTACACAGCAACAGTTAAGCGAAGAAGAATTTAAAAAACAGCATCCTTTCTTTGCCGTTGTAGGTTTGAATACTGAAAGCGGTTCGGCTGACGGATACGTTCTTGACAAAAATAAAGAAAATGTGCAGAGAATGCTTAATAGACCGGACGTTCAAAATGCTATTCCTAATAACATCGAATTTCTTTTCTCGGCTAAATCTTTTACAACACAGGACGGTCAAAGCTTTTTTACTTTATATATGGTCAACAAAGAGCCTGAATTGACCGGCGGCGTTATTACCGATGCTATAGCAACCATCGACCAGATGTCTTCCAACTGGATTGTTTCTATGGAAATGAACGGGGAAGGAGCTACACAATGGGCAAGAATTACGGGCGCTAATGTTGACAAAAGAATAGCGATTATACTTGACGGCGTTGTTTTTTCAGCTCCGGTTGTTAGAAATAAAATTACCGGTGGTCGCAGTCAAATTGAAGGCATGGCAGGTGCAAGTGAAGCCAAACTTCTCGAAATAGTTCTTAAAGCCGGCGCACTTCCTGCCCCTGTAGATATTATTGAAGAAAGAACCGTTGGACCTTCTCTCGGGCAGGATTCAATCAACAGCGGTTTTATGTCTGCTTTACTAGGTTACATATTTGTTGGCGCATTTATGATATTCTGGTATCGAAAATCAGGCTCGATTGCGGCATTATCGCTGACATTTTCGGTATTGTTCATACTTGGAATTCTTGCCGGATTTAAAGCAACATTAACGCTTCCCGGCATTGCAGGTATCATCCTCACAATAGGTATGGCAGTAGATGCCAACGTACTTATTTTCGAAAGAATTAGAGAAGAGCTTGCTACGGGCAAGACAATGAAAGCAGCAATTGACAGCGGTTTTGCCAAAGCTTATTCTGCTATTATAGACTCAAACATAACCACCTTCTTTACCGGGCTTATTCTTTATCAGTTCGGTACCGGACCAATTCAGGGTTTTGCATTAACCCTTATGATCGGTATTGTAGCCAGTTTGTTCAGTGCGCTTGTTATTGTGCGGGTTATGGCTAACATGTTGGTAGCTAAAGGTGTTAAACTTACAATCGGATAATTAAGGAGCTAAATAGTAAATGCGAATATTTGAAAATTTAAATTTTGACTTTCTCGGAAAGCGTAAAACATTCTATATGGTTTCTGCTCTCCTGTTCCTAATCGGTGTTTTAGGAATAATTGTTCGAGGATTTCATTTCGGTATCGATTTTCAAGGAGGAACTGAAATAGTTCTACAGTTTGAAAAGCCGGTTAGTGTTGCCGAAATGAGAGGTTATGTAGAAAACATTGGACTTGGTAACGTAGAACTAAAAACATTTGGCGGTGAAACCGGTATTCTTGTTCGGACCGAATTACAGCAAGTTCCAAAAGCAATTTATCCTCAAGTTCTCGATAATATTGAAAAAGAAATTAATAAAACTTATCCCGGGCTTCCTTACCAAATAGTCGACAGTTCCGCTACTTCAGTCACGTTCAGTTTCCCTAATCCGGATACAACGAATGCGCTTGTCGATAAATTATTTGAATCCGGATTTCAAACAGGCAAAATTTCCGAAGAGCCTGACAACCGCCAGATGGTTGCCCGCGTTGGTATTGCCGATTGGATTAAAATAAACTTGAGGGATAAAATGCAAGACAATCCTTTCCAGGTTTTAAGGGAAGAACAAGTTGGTCCTAAAATTGGCAAGGAATTAAAACAAGACGCAGTTGTAGCTGTGTTAATGTCCTTACTTGTTATCCTTATTTATCTTGGATTCCGTTTTAAGTTTATCTTTGCTGTTGGCGCTGTTGTAGCACTATTTCACGATGTTCTTATTACACTCGGTTTATATGCTGCTCTTTATGATATCCTCCCTATCAACCTGGAGATTGATTTGACAGTAGTGGCAGCTTTCTTAACTCTTGTTGGTTATTCCATTAACGATACTGTTATTGTTTTCGATAGAGTGAGAGAAAACTTAAAAATTCATAAGACAAAACCTTTGCTCGAAATTATGAATATGAGCATTAACAAAACGATGAGCCGTACAATACTAACAGGCGGAACAACATTAATTACTGTATTTATACTTTTGATGCTTGGCGGTGATGTTTTAAGAGCTTTTGCATTCACACTGTTTTTCGGTATCATCATTGGTACTTATTCATCGATTTTCGTAGCAAGTGCTTTGGTGCTTGAGTATGCACAGAGATCGAAGAAGAAATTTACGTTCTAAGTGACTATAGTATTCTATTAATTAAAAGCCGGGTTTCTGCCCGGCTTTTTTAGTTTAAATGGATTTGTGAGGTTTTTAAAGTTTATAAATTTTGG
>MNYQ01000220.1 GCA_001873185.1 Ignavibacteria bacterium CG2_30_36_16
AAAATCTGCAACCCTGCCTGCACGCTCTAATGTTTGGTTTAATTCTTCTCCTTTACCAACAACTTTTACGTCAGTCCAGAATTCTTCTCTTAATTCTTTTATATCCTTTATTGCCTCATTCAGTCCTTTTGCTTCTCTTGACATGCCGACTTTATCTATCAGGATCATTCCAAGCTTTTTATGAATGGCATCAACCGTTTGCTTGCCGTTTACTGAAAGAAGCTTTTTAATATCGTTCTGAACATTTTTTTCAGCCTCTTTAAATTCAGGACTGTCAGTATCTGCTTTTTCAGGTTTTGTACTAGCAAGATAATTTCCAATTGTGTATGGAATAACAAAGTAGCCGTCTGCTAATCCTTGCATCAATGCACTTGCTCCAAGCCTGTTGGCTCCATGGTCTGAAAAGTTTGCTTCACCGAGAACAAATAAACCGGGAACGTTGCTCATCAAATTATAATCTACCCACAAACCGCCCATTGAGTAATGAGGAGCCGGATAAATTTGCATCGGCACTTCGTACGGATCAACGCCGGTAATGTTTTGATACATATCGAATAAATTGCCGTATCTGTCTTTCACAGCTTCTTTTCCAATTCTGTTGAAGGCTTCAGCAAAATCAAGGTAGACTGCTCGTCCACCGTCAACGCCCCGACCTTCATCGCAAACATATTTTGCATTTCGTGAAGCAACGTCCCTCGGGACTAAATTACCGAATGCAGGATATCTTCTTTCAAGATAATAATCTCTTTCATCTTCCGGTATTTGATTTGGCGGTCTCTTGTCTTCAACTTTTTTAGATACCCAAATTCTTCCGTCATTACGCAAACTCTCGCTCATCAAAACTAATTTTGATTGAGCTTCTCCATGAACCGGAAGGCATGTTGGGTGAATTTGTGTGTAACAAGGGTTTGCAAATGTTGCGCCGCGTTTATGCGCCCGCCACGAAGCAGTAGCGTTGCTGTTCATCGCGTTCGTAGATAAAAAATAAACATTCATATAACCGCCGGTTGCAAGAACAACTGCCTGCGCAGCGTGTCTTTCTATTTCACCGGTGAGTAAATTTCTTACAACAATCCCTTTTGCTTTTCCATCAACAAGAACCAGGTCAAGCATTTCTCTACGATTGAACATTTTAACATTTCCAAGATGGATTTGTCTATTCAGTGAACCGTATGCGCCAAGCAATAGCTGTTGTCCGGTTTCTCCGCGCGCATAAAATGTTCTTGAAACTTGCGCACCGCCGAATGAACGGTTTGCCAGAGTTCCGCCGTATTCTCTTGCAAAAGGAACACCTTGAGCCACGCATTGATCAATTATATTATTGCTGACTTCGGCTAATCTGTAAACATTTGCTTCGCGTGCGCGGAAGTCGCCGCCTTTTACTGTATCATAAAATAAGCGGTAAACTGAGTCGGCGTCGTTCTGATAATTTTTTGCTGCGTTAATTCCACCTTGTGCGGCAATGGAATGAGCGCGTCTTGGTGAATCGTGATAAGTAAATGCTTTTACTTTGTAACCCAATTCGCCTAAGGTTGCAGCGGCAGAAGCGCCTGCTAATCCGGTTCCAACTACTATGATGTCAAATTTTCTTTTGTTCGCAGGATTGACGAGTTTCATCGAGAATTTATAATTCGACCATTTTTCCTCGATGTTCCCTTCCGGAATGTTTGAATTTAACTTTATCATTATTTTCCTCCCATTAAAAAATAAATTGGAATTGATGCAAAACCGATTGCCATAATTAGCGCATAAATTGTTCCTAATTTTTTAATTAACGGAGTATATTTTTTGTGATTTAATCCGAAAGTTTGGAAAGCGCTTTGAAATGCGTGGTTCAAATGAAAACCGAGAAATCCCATACAGACAATATAAATTAAAGAGTAATAAGGCTCTCTAAACCAATCCGAAACAATTTTATAGAATGGATACTCTACATCAGGGTGGGTTAAAAAATTAAAACTTGCCCAAAAGGTTGAAAGATGAAAAACAAGAAAAGCAAAAATAACAGTACCCGTTATTGCCATACTTCTTGAAAAAACATCAGAGTTTTCGCTCGAAGCATTAACTGCGTATTTCTGCGGATTAGCTTTTCTATTTTGCCACCATAATCTTACTCCATTATAAATGTGGAAAATAAAAATTAAAGCTAAAATAATTTCGATAACTCTAACCGCAGGTTTTACCGTTTCCAAAGTTTCAACATATGTTTGAAAAGCGGCGGGTCCGAAGTAGAGCAACATATTGCCGATGAAATGAACAATGAGGAAGAGGATCAGCAGCACGCCGGTAAGAGCCATAATAAACTTTTTCCCGAGTGATGAATTTGTGAATTCAGTGAACCAACTCATTAAAAATCTCCTATAATTTTTCTGTGTAAATGGATTTCAATGAAATGAAATTCGTTGTGGTTAATTAGTGCATCATCTGTAAGCTGCAATTTATTTTGATGAACTGATAAAACATTACTGCTAAAATATATTCTTTGAACATAATATCAAAAATAATTTCCCTATTTATTAACTATTAACTTTTATGATACCTTTAACCTTTAAGTCGTAATTCTTTTTATTAGTATGAAATAGTTAAAAAGAAAAAAGCCCTCGTGAGGAGGGCTTGCCTTAAGTAAAAACTTATTATTCTCCAGGGTATACGTTAACGTATTTTCTGTCGTCTCTTTTGGTTTCAAATTTCACTTTGCCGCTTATAAGAGCGAAAAGAGTGTCATCTCCGCCAATGCCAACATTAGTGCCGGGATGAAACTTAGTACCTCTTTGTCTTACAAGGATATTACCGGCAAGCACATTTTCGCCGCCAAATTTTTTAACGCCAAGTCTTTGCGCGTTACTATCACGACCATTCCTGGTTGAACCTTGACCTTTCTTATGAGCCATTATTCAGTCTCCTTTAATTATCCAATCTTTGTTACTTCAATACGGGTTAACTGCTGGCGATGACCATTTCTTTTCTTGTAACCTATTCTTCTTTTTTTCTTAAAAACAATGACCTTATCGTCCTTGGTATGTTCTAAAACCTTTGCGGTTACTTTAATACCATCAACAACAGGGGTTCCAATTTTAACATCTTTACCGTTTTCATATAGAATAACATGGTCAAAAGTTACGTTGGAATCTACATCTTCTTTTAATTTGGGAACGAAGTATTTAGTATTTTCAGTAACCTTAAACTGTTGTCCCAAAATATCGACAACCGCGAACATCTTTTACCTCAACCTTTCTGAAATTAGAGAACAAAATTATGAAAATTAGAGTGACAAGTCAAACTTTAGTAAAATAATTTACTCCCCTCTGATTATTTTTTAAGCAAAAATGAGAATTCGCTTCCAATTCCGGGAGTACTTGAAACTTCAACTTTAGAATTATGCGCGTCAATTATATGTTTTACGATGGCAAGTCCCAAGCCAGTTCCGCCGATCGCACGAGAACGCGCTTTATCAACACGATAAAACCGTTCGAAAATTCGATCGCTTTCCTCAGAAGAAATTCCGATACCCGTATCTTTGACAATTAATCTTGCAAACTTCCCTTCTTCTTTAACGTAAATATCCACTTTCCCCTCTTCGGTATACTTAATTGCATTTGTTATCAAATTTACCATAACCTGCCGTAGTTTTGTTTTATCACCAAATACTTGAAGTGATTCTTTTGCCGGATGGAATTCGAGTTGGATATTTTTTTCTTCACCAAGAATTTTAAAGTCGTTCACAATTTGTTGGAGAAAATCATTTACTTTAAAATATCTAAAACTCATTCGCAATTCGCCCGATTCTATCATCGAAATATCAATTAAATCATTAAGCAGATTACTTAAATTAAGCGTGTGTTGATTAGCTTTTCCGAGGAAATAGCGGTTAACTTTTTTATCGTCAATTGCGCCGTTTAGCAGTGTTTCGATATATCCTTGAATTGCGAACATAGGCGTTCGCAGTTCGTGAGAAACATTTGCAACAAACTCGGTTCTAACACGTTCGAGTTTTTTAAGATAATCGATATCCGTTTTTGTCTTTTCAAACATAATTTTAATTTCATGTTCAAGCTGCAGAAGATCTTTATTTAAGATTATTTCATCAGTCGATTTAAAAACATTATTGTGAATGTTGGAAATTGTAGTGCTTATTTCTTTTAGTTCATTGTTCCTTTTTTTTCCGATGAGTTGTAAGATGAAGATACTTGCGATGAAAAATAAAGTGATGATGTTTAAGGCGCTTCTAATATTATCTTCAATAATTATAACAACTGCTGCAGCGACAATATTAAGGAGTGCAAACTCGCTTAAATAAGTAAACGAAGATTTAAAATTTTCTTTTAGATTACTCAAGGCTTTTAAACTTATAACCTATCCCTTTTACAGTTTCTATTAGGTCGGCATGTTCGTCAAGTTTTTCCCGGACTTTTCTTATATGAACGTCAACAGTTCTGTCGACAACGTAAACGTCCGCTCCCCAAATATTTTTTAATAAAGCCTCGCGGCTAAAAACATGCCCGGGATGATTTGCGAGAAAATATAGTAGTTCAAATTCTTTCCGCGGGAATACTTTTGTTTCTCCATTAATCTTAATTGTATAAGTTTCGCGATTAATAAAAAGCGGTCCGATTTTTAACTGCATCGGTAATGTTTTTTCTTCGGTAGAAATATCTTTTTTTCTTAAGTTGGATTTAACCCGCGCTATCAGTTTTTTGGGCGATATTGGTTTTTGAATATAGTCGTTAGCACCTAATTCTAAACCAATAATTTCATCTGCTTCTCCCGATTTTGCAGTTAAAAATATTATCGGGATGCTGCTGAATTTTTCTATTGATTTTATTTTTTTAACCGTATCATACCCATCAAGCCTGGGCATCATTATATCGAGAATTATTAATGACGGATTTTCCTGAAGTTTATCGAGAGCTTGAATTCCATCGTATGCGGTTATTACATCAAATCCTTCCAACTCAAGATTGTATTTAAGAAATTCTACAATATCTTTTTCGTCATCAACCAGTAATATTTTAGCGCTCATGTTATAATTTTATTTCATTTTTTAGATTAGATGATTCATACATTGCTTCTAATATTTTCATTCTGGCAAGAGCCTCATCCCCGGATGAAAAGACCGGATTCAAATTTTTTACAGCGCCAATAAAACTCTTTAATTCATTAATGTATGATTTACGAAATATCGTAATAGCGCTTTCGCTTTGTGAAGGGATTAAATCGATAATTTGGTCTTCTATCTTTTTATAAATACGAAACGGATTGAGAGATGCATAACCTTTAGTGCCATGCACGTTGAGATAAAATGTATCTTCTTCGAGCGGTAGCGACCAGCTTGACTCGATAGTTAATAGAGAATTTGATTTTAGTTTTATAAAACTGATGCTTGTATCTTCTACATTTTTAGTTTGCATAAAATAATTTTGAGTTGAAACAGATTCGACCGGTTGATAATCAAGCAGCCACATTGAAAGATCAAGTAAGTGAATCCCAAGATCAATTATTACTCCCCCGCCGGATTCTTCTTTTTGAGTGAACCATTTACCCGTGCTGCTTTGTCTTCTGATCCAGCCGGCTTTTAAATAATATGGCTCCCCAATCTCTCCAGAATTCAGTAAACTTCGTAAGATCATTGCATCCGGTCTAAAGCGAAGATTCATCCCAACCATTAATTTTCTATTATACTTTTGGGCTGCATCAACAATTTCCTTCGCTTCTTCATACGAACGAGCAAGAGGTTTTTCAACTAAGATATCTTTATTTGCTTTTAAAGAAGCAATAGCAATTTCCTTATGCGTATTTGTAGGCGTTGCAATAATTACTGCGTCTGCATCGCTTGTCTCAAGAAGCTCATTGTAATCAGAATATTTCTCTTCGATATTAAATTTTTCGGTAATAGTATTCAGCCTGCTTTTATTGATTTCTGCAACTGCTGAAACTACAGCATTACTAAGGTTAGCTATGTTGGGAAGATGAACTAATTGCGCAATACCGCCTAAGCCAATAATCGCAATCTTCGTCTGTTCCATCATGCGGTAACTCCATGGTCAATTGTTTTATTTTCAAAAAAATATTTAACCCGTTCACAAATACCATCGGGGTCTATTCCCAATAGTTTATGGAGTTCTGCTTGTGTACCGTGGTCTATAAATTTATCGGGCAGCCCTACACGCAAAATATCATTTTTATAATTCATGTCCGAAAAATATTCCACAACAGCCGAGCCGAAACCGCCGGCTAAAGAATTCTCTTCGAGTGTAACTATTTTGCTGAAATGTGCTGCTATTTCATCAAGTTTACTTGTATCGATAGGTTTGGCGAAACGCATATTAATTACCGTACAGTGAATGCCTTCTTCTTCAAGTTGAGTTGCAGCTTTTAATGAGTAGTCAACCATTGAACCCAAAGCCAATAAAGCTACATCACTGCCGGTGCGGAGTTCTTCACTCTTTCCGATTTCAAGCTGTGTAAAATTCTCACTCAATTCTACGCCGAGTGAGTTGCCTCTTGGATATCGGAGCGCAATGGGCTTCTTTATTTTCACGGCTGTGTAAAGCATATTTCTTAGCTCGGCTTCATCTTTAGGAGCCATAACAATCATTCCAGGGATCATACGCAGATACGTTAAATCAAACGCACCGTGATGCGTGGGTCCATCGGCGCCAACAAGACCTGCTCTGTCAAGAACAAAAACTACGTGAAGTTTTTGAAGCGCAACATCGTGCATAATCTGGTCAAAAGCCCGCTGAAGGAAGGTAGAATAGACAGCTACCACAGGCGTTATTCCCTGTGTTGCCAAACCAGCAGCGAATGTAACGGCATGTTCTTCTGCAATACCGACATCAAAATAATTTTCAGGAAAAGCTTTTTGCAACTTGTCCAAACCTGTGCCGTCGGGCATAGCGCCAGTAATGCCTACAACTTTTGGATTCTCTTTTACAATTTGAACAAGCGCATCTCCAAAAATTGATGTATAAGATGGAGCTGAACCACCTTTATTTATCGCCAGTCCGGTTACTTTATCAAACGGAGTAGAAGCATGTAGCCTTTGAATATGACACTCTGCCGGTTTATAACCTTTTCCTTTTTGTGTAATGGTATGAACAAGAATGGGTCCTTTAAGCACTTTAATCTGCTCCAAGAGTTTTACTAACTGATGGACGTTATGACCGTTGACGGGACCGAAATATCTAAATCCGAGCGCTTCGAAAAGCATCCCCGGCGTAATTACTGCTTTGATTCCGCCTTCGATACGTGATGCAATTTTACGTAGTCTATCCCCGAACAGATCAAGCTTTCCGGTCAGATCCCATATTTGTCCTTTGAATTTATTATAGTCGGGATGTGAAATCATCTCTGTAAAGTAGTTGGAAATCTGCCATACATTTGAAGCGATGGACATATGATTGTCGTTCAAAACTACTATGAGATCCGATTTATAAACGCCTGTGTTATTCATCGCTTCATACGCCATACCTCCGGTCATCGCGCCATCGCCGATAACTGCAACTACCTTCCGGTTATTTTTGTTAATTTTGCTGCCGACAGCCATGCCAAGAGCTGCTGAAATAGATGTTGAAGCATGACCTGCGCCAAAAGCGTCATATTCACTCTCGGAACGTTTTAGAAAACCGCTTATGCCGTTTAATTTTCTAATTCTTTTTAAAGCTTCTTTTCTGCCAGTTAAAATTTTATGAGGATATGCTTGATGCCCTGTATCCCAAACGATTAAATCATTCGGAGTGTTAAAAACTTTGTGAAGCGCTACTGTTAATTCAACCGTGCCTAATCCACCGCCAAAGTGACCTCCAGTTTCGGAAATAGTATCTATAAGGTACTGTCTTAAATCAGCGCATAAAATTTTTAAGTGGGCGACATCTAATTGTCTTATATCTGCCGGGTAGTTTACTTTTGACAGTATCGTATATTTTTCCTGACCTTCATCCATTATATCATTACTCCGCTAAGTTATTCTTCAAAAATATCGTCCTCTTGCGAGGGCATTTCATTTAGCTTTTTCTTTAATTCGGTTATTTTCAATTCTGCATTTTTAAGTTCATCAATACAGCCTTTAGAAAGATTTATACCTTCCTCAAAAAGATTGATCGAATCTTCAAGACTGACTTCTTCACCTTCAAGAAGAGCAGCAATTTCCTCAAGACGTTGAAGGTTTTCTTCAAAAGTATTTTTTTCTTTTTTTTTGCTCATGTGTAAATTCTATTTTTAAGTATTCTAATTTAAGGAATGGTTCATATAAGTGAAATATATTTTAACATGACTCGAAATAAAATTTTGATGCCTCATTCAACTTATTAGTAAAGTATAAAAAGATTTTTTTTATTCGTCATTGTGAGTTACCAAAAAAGGCACTGCCTTTATTTATCAAAAGAATGACTTTATCGTCATTGCGAATCCCGCATGCGGGAAGTGAAGCAATCTCAGTTCTAAAAGTAAGTCTGCTTCGTCTCTCGCAGTGATCCCGCAAGCGGGATAGAATGTCATTAGTAGCGACGCTTTGGGAGCGAAGCAATCTCAAAATTCTACTTTGGGATTGCTTCATTCGAGGACTCATTCGCAATGACAAAACATTAGTGGTCATTAGTTGCCGGACAGTAACAGGGATGACCTTTTTAGACCAGACTCATTAATTAAAATCAATTTTTCCTCAACTCTACTTCTCCGTCAAAGAACTTTAGCGTTTTTGATTTTTCTATGTCGAAATTTTTTAATCTTTTTATAAAATGCCCATCCTGCTTAACCAGTACAAAACCTTTTTTTAAAGTTCCTTGTAAATCATGTGACTGGATAACTCCGGACAGGAGAGCAATTTTATTATTGTCAATCAATATTTTTCTGTCAACTATTTGAAAAATTTTAAATATCGATGAATCAATTTGCTGAGAGCGCTGCCTGATTAAATCAATCGGCATTCTAAATCCGTAAGAGCCAAGTGCATTTTTAATTCTAACTTGAGCAGCATTTAACAAATCTGAAATATTTTCAGAGGCATTATAGAAAAAATCATTAATAATACCAAAAATCTCACGTTGGTCGGGCGTACATAATTCCATTGCAGCGGATGGCGTTGGCGCTCGTAAATCGGATACAAAATCTGCAATTGTAAAATCAACTTCATGCCCGATGCCTGTAATTACAGGGATTCGAGAAGCAAATATAGCGCGTGCAACAATCTCTTCGTTAAAACACCACAAGTCTTCTATAGAACCGCCTCCGCGACCAACAATAATAACATCGATATCCTTTTCTTCATTTAAACTATTGATTGCAGCCACAACACTTTCAGCAGCGCCGGCGCCTTGAACACGTGACGGTGCAATAATAATTTCAACAATAGGAAATCTTCTTTTTGCAACGCTTATCATATCTTTAAAAGCAGCTCCGTCAACGGCAGTTACAATTCCAATCTTCGACGGCATTTGAGGAATTGGGTTTTTCTTATCTTCATCAAACAATCCTTCTTTAAGAAGTTTTTCTTTCAAGGCTTCAAACGCAGCCTGAAGTTCACCTACGCCAGCCGGTTTCATTGAGCGGACATCCAATTGATAATTTCCACGCGGAGGGTAAACTGTTATTCTTCCGGTGATGACAACCTTCATTCCGTCCTGTGGAGTAAAAAAAACATAATTATTAATGCCTCTCCACATTGTACAATTGATGGTCGCACCGGAGTCTTTCAGACTAAAATACCAATGCCCGGAAACGTGCGCTTTAAAGTTTGAAAGCTCGCCGTGAACATGAAGATCGCTAAAACCCTCTTCGAGTAGTAATTTTATTTCTTTAGTCAAATCACTGACGCTATATATATCGTCGCTTAATTGCATTAGTTAGTCAGCTTCTTTTCTAAATATTAAACAGTATTGATGATGACGATTAGAGACCCAGGCATTGTTTACCCCAAGCGCAATCAGCGGTTTATCATTCTGCAGCCACATTTTTTCATCTTTTAAAATCCAGCTTTTTGCACCCCGCTTAGTAAGCGACACAGCTGTATCAAAAGCAAGCGGATATAGGCGGCTTTTATGGTACACATTATTTGTAATGATGGTTAGATAACCGCCGGTTTTAGTTATATCAAAAACATTGTCAAATATTTTTGCCTGCCGTTCAATAAACTCATCATAATTTTTTATGTTGCCGATGTCGTCTTTTATTTCAGAATATTTTGTAGCAAGCCCTTTATCACTCCGGAGTTTTTGCCGCATAGAATTTCTTTCAAGTTGATTCCAGTATGGCGGAGAAGTTATTGTATAGTCAAACTTGATATCAGAGAGATTGTTTTTCATTAAAACTTTTTGTAAGTCGTCGGAAGAACCTTTAAGAGCTTCAATTTTGTTAGAATATTTTTGTTTTGCAATTCGATTAATTGAAGTTTTATGATAATGTTTAGTTATTTCGATCCCCGCAGCGTTCCGTTTTAAGTTGCCGGCGGCTATTAAAGTGCTGCCTGTACCGAGGAATGGATCGAAAACCCACTCTCCTTCTTTTGTAAAAAAGGAAATAAATTCCTCCACAAGGGTTTCAGGATATTTTGCCGGATGAAGTATCTCCTCATCTTTTCTGCGGGGAGGACGATGAATAAACCAGGATTTAGAAAACTTAATCCACTCCTTTCCGGTAAGGTCATTAAGTTTATTTTTCAAACAATAATTTCCCCGCTCTCCGAGTTCAATATAGGATTTATTTTTTTTAATCATCAGTACTAAGTTAAAAATTTACACTGAAACCGAAAGTGGGAATTATCGGGAACATATTATTTGGTTTTCTTCCCAGCATTAAATCCGGTGTCACAAAATAATCATAACCGATGACATTTGCTCTGTTATAAACATTGATCACGTCAAGATAAAATGTCCAATCAAGATTCCAAAAACCCGTTGTGGCAGTAAATCTCAAATCTAATCTGTGATATGCTGGTTTACGGACGTTGAATTTGTTTGTACCAAAATCAATATCGTACAAAACTTCTTCCTCAGCATTCGGGTTTGATGACGCTTTACGCGTTGCAATTACCGGTGTTTCCGGTTTGCCATCAAGGTTATAATCTTTCAAAATAATGCGCGGTTTAATTCCTACAGGTTCGCTCATAGGAAAGCCGGAACCATACTGCCAGCGTGCGCCGATGTTTAACCAGTTGTTGACTTTGTAATTTAACACAACATTCAAAGTATGCCGCTGATCGAATCTAAATGGAAGTTCTTTATTATCATCTCTGTTTGCAAAAGCAAAGGCATAAGAAATCCAGCCAGAAAATCTGCTGTCAGAGGAAAGATTTTTCTTCGCAAGAAATAACTCTGCACCGTAAGCAGCGCCGGAAGAATTATTAATTGGGATTTGAGTTAATGAATCTCCTTTATTGATAACCGGTCTTGTCCAACCAGAAATATAACGTACATCTTTTCCCGGTATGGCTTCTGTAAAATACTTGCTTCCGCTAACCTTCTGCTGAACTATCAAGTCGCTGAAGTTTTTATAATACGTTTCTACTTTCACATTCCATTCATCCGTAAGCCACCGCTCAATAGCGAGAACATAATGCACAGCTTTTTCTGCTTCAAGAGATTGAGTAAATACCGGGCTTAAATCGAAAAGCACATTTTGATCGCGAAGTTTTTCGTAGCCGGGAGATTGATAGTATACTCCAAAAACAGAGCGTATAGTTGTTAAATCATTCAAAGCATAAGAAAGAGAAATACGCGGCGCTAAATAAATTTTATCAAGTATATCGTAATAATCTACTCTTAATCCGGGATGAAAGTAGAGACGCTTATTTATTTTAAAATTATTCTGCGCATAAAAACGATATCGGTTATAATCTTTAATGTCCTTAAGATCGCTTAATACGGCATTAAACTGCGGATTGGTTGAAAAGAATGCCGCCAGTTCCGGATCGAGTTCGAAATTAAAATTTATTATTGTGCGCATAAAGTCAACTCCGGCACCGGCTTCAAAAATATTATCTCCCCACAGGTATGTAAACTTATCGTCAATTGCATATTTTCTAAATTCAAAATCGGCTTTGAATTTGAAACGCAGTAAATAAGGTGAGAGAGTATCAGAAACTACTTCTTTAAATTCATCGCGGTTTAAAGAAGGGTCCAATATTTGTGAATCAAAATCGGTGTCGCCACTGTTACTGTACCAGGAGAGAACAAGTTTATTAAGAAGTTTTGTTGAAGGAGCATAGTGCCACGCAAAGCCGAGAATATCATTTTTAGTAACATTGCTAACTCCAATGCTGTCGGCTGTTTTTCTGTTTTCGGCGCTTACAACATCAACGCCGTCGCGGGAGTAAATTCCGTTCAATAAAAATTTATGTCCTTTGTAAGGACCGATTGCTATTTTGCCTTGAAGGTCGTAAAAATTTGGAAAGCTGACGTTGTCTTCAACAAGCCCGGCGTTTTTTACAAACGGCTCAACTATTAAATCATAATAAGTGCGTCTTGAATTAAACATCCAGCTGCCGGTAAGATTGAACGGATTCTTCCCTTCAAGCACAATGTTAGCATCAACTATAGAAACGTTAACGCTTCCGGAAAATGCTTTGCTGCGGCTGCCTTCACGGTTTGTTACATCAAGCACTGCTGAAAGTCTGTCGCCGTATTTTGAAGGAAAGCCTCCGGTAATGAGGTTAACACTTGAAACAGCATCGGGGTTAAACATGCTGATAACGCCGTAAAGTCTGTATGGATTGAATATCTCGATATCATCCATAATAATTAAATTTTGATCCGGTCCGCTGCCGCGAACAATTAATTGTGAAGAAAAATCGTTTGGAGCTAGAACGCCCGGGAGTGATTGTAGAGTTCGCAAAACATCCTCGGTTGCTCCCGGTAAAATTTTTGCGCTGCGGGGACTGAGATCAATTAGGCTTGTGCGTGTGTCTTTCTGATCTTGTTGAAGAAATCCGGTAACCACAACATCTTTAACTTCAATAATTCTTATCGGAAGTTCAACATCAAGTTCGATGGTTTTACTAACTAAAACTTTTACGTTAAAAAATTTAGTTTCATAGCCGACTGAGCTGAATTTGATTTCATAATCTCCCGGAGGAATATTTTTCAGAACATATTTGCCGTTAAAATCTGAAACTGTTCCAAGCCCTGTTTCCATCAAAATAATATTAACCGAAGGAATCAGTTCATTTCCATCGGTAACTTTGCCTTTGAT
>MNYQ01000007.1 GCA_001873185.1 Ignavibacteria bacterium CG2_30_36_16
TGAAATATTTCTTCGGCGGGTCCTCTCTAAAATCGTCATGCTCAATATAAAGTTCTTTACTGAACGGCACTTTCCGGCTTCCCATTGTTTCGTCTTCAGGATTATTTACTGCATCTAATTCTTCAACCTTATTATCCGGGTAATTATCAATCACAAGTTTTAATGGATTTAGAACCGCCATAACTCTTTGAGCATTTTTATTTAATACTTCGCGGATGCTATGCTCAAGTAAAGCAACATCAATCGTTCCGTCACGTTTGGCAACACCAACTCTTTCGGAAAATGAACGGATAGCTTCCGGAGTATAGCCCCGTCTCCTTAAGCCGCAAATAGTAGGCATACGCGGGTCATCCCAGCCGTTAACAATATTCTCATTTACAAGCTGAAGTAATTTACGTTTGCTCATTATTGTATAACTTAAATTTAAACGAGCAAATTCAATCTGTTTTGGGTGATGAATTTCAAGCTGCTCGACAAACCAGTTATAAAGAGGTTTGTGGTTTTCAAATTCAAGCGTGCAAATTGAATGAGTAATTCCTTCAATTGAATCTGACTGTCCGTGTGCATAATCGTACATCGGGTATATGCACCACTTATCCCCGGTGCGATGATGTTTAGCATGGCGAATGCGGTACATGATCGGATCACGCATGTTCATATTAGGAGAAGACATATCTATCTTTGCTCTTAATACATGTTCACCGTCTTTGAATTCTCCGTTTTTCATCCTTTCGAACAAATTCAAATTTTCTTCAATGCTTCTGTTTCTGTACTGGCTTTCTCTTCCCGGCTCGGTAGGCGTTCCGCGTGTTTCTCTAATTTGTTCCGATGTTTGCGAATCAACATACGCTTTCCCTTTTTTAATAAGTTTTACTGCGTATTCAAAAAGTTGATCGAAATAATCTGAGGCATAAAACAGTCTTGTTTCCCAGTCGAAGCCAAGCCAATGCACATCTTCCATTATTGAATCTACATACTCAACATCTTCGGTTGCAGGGTTTGTGTCATCAAAACGAAGATTGCACAATCCATTGTATTCTTTTGCAAGTCCGAAATTTAGACAAATTGATTTTGCGTGCCCGATGTGGAGATAGCCGTTCGGTTCAGGGGGAAAGCGGGTATGCACTTTTTTATATTTCGCTTTAGAAAGATCATCATTAATAATTTCTTTAATAAAATTGGACGGCATTCCGCCCTCAATTGCATCATTCGCTTCAGTTTTTCTGTTTTCGTTTTTCATATATAATATAGGATAATTTATTCAAATTAGAATCCGTGAAAGCCCCCGCAGAGCAGGGCAAGATGTAATATCCATGGCGCATGTGATATATTTCTAGTACTTAAATGTTTATTTTTTCAATCGCAGTATTTATTCGTCTGATTACTTCATCTCTTCCTAGTATAACAAGAAGGTCATAAACTCCCGGACCAACACCCATACCCGAAACAGCAAGACGGAGGGGGTGAATTAATTTTCCGACAGCCGAATTAGACTCTTCAGCAGTTTTATGAAGTGCTTGTTCAAATTCTTCCTTCGATGCATTTTCATTAAGAAGAGAAAAACTCCCGGCGAGTGTTTTTAGTAGAATAGGCGAATCCTCTTTCCATCTTTTCTTAACTACATCCGGATCATATTCGTCCGGCTCTTCAAAAAAGTATGGGCTTTTTTCAATATACTCTTTTACAAACGAAACCCTTTCACGCATCGAGGCAATTACCTGAATAAGATATTCATCCTTATAAGTTTTTCCGCTGAACTTTGATTTATTTAATTCATCTTTTAACAACACTAAAACTTCTTCAACAGGTTTTTGCCGCAGATGTTCGAAGTTAAGCCAGCTAAGTTTTTCTACATTGAAAACAGCGCCGGATTTATTAACTCTATCAAGACTGAAATATTTTTCTAATTCATTGAGCTTATAATACTCCCGGTCGTCTCCTGCATTCCAGCCAAGAAGAGCAACAAAATTGATCAACGCTTCTTTTAAGAATCCTTTATCGCGATAATCTTCAACTGCAACATCACCCTGGCGTTTGCTTAATTTGGATTTGTCAGCATTAAGCAGCAACGGCAAGTGTGCAAACACCGGGCGCACCCAGCCAAAATAATCATACAACAGAACATGCTTGGGCGTTGAAGAAAGCC
The DNA here is from genome assembly GCA_001873185.1 of Ignavibacteria bacterium CG2_30_36_16. GTDB lineage: Bacteria > Bacteroidota > Ignavibacteria > Ignavibacteriales > Ignavibacteriaceae > CG2-30-36-16. Next base: position 2,147 of record MNYQ01000007.1, read on the forward strand.
ACTCTTCACCTCTGATGACGTGCGTAATTTTCATCAAATGATCATCAACTACATTAGCAAGATGATAGGTCGGATATCCATCGCTTTTGATCAGTACCTGGTCGTCAACAGTTTCGCTTGCAAATTCAACATGTTCACGAATGACATCATCAAATGAAATTATCTTTTCCGACGGAACGTTCAGCCTTACTACGAAGAGTATTTTTTCACTCAGCTTCTGTTCAACTTCTTCATGAGTTAGGTGAAGGCAATGTTTATCATACTTCCCCTGTAGTTTTACCTTTTGCTGTTCTTCGCGCAGAAGTGTTAGTCTTTCCGGTGTGCAGAAACAGCGATAAGCATTTCCCTGTTCCAATAGAATTTTTGCATGCGCTTTATAAATATCGAGTCGTTGTGATTGGTAATATGGTCCATATTCGCCTCCGTTATCAGGACCTTCATCATAATTTAATCCAACCCATTTTAATGTTTTAATTAAATTTTCAACCGCACCTTCCACGTAACGGTTACGGTCAGTATCTTCAATACGGAGAATAAACTTGCCGTTATTATTTTTTGCGAATAGATAATTATAAAGAGCAGTCCGAAGACCGCCAACATGCAAATAACCTGTTGGGCTTGGCGCAAAACGTACTCTCGGAACTGGATTTATCATATTAAAATGTTTAAATAATTATAAAATAAGTGAACATAACTTAACAAAAACTGAATTAAGATTGGAGCAGAAAGAAATGAAAGAATGCCGGTTATTCTCCGGCGTTCACTTTGTTTTCGGTGTAAAATTTTACTTTTTCAATAAATTCCTGGCTATCAATCGGTTTGGGGATATAATCTGTTGCACCGGCTTCAAGACATTTTTCTCGGTCACCTTTCATTGCAAAGGCAGTTAATGCTATTATTGGTGTTTCTTTATATTCCGGAAGTTGTCTGATTTTTTCAGTTGCTTCAAAACCATTCATTACAGGCATTTGCATATCCATAAGTATTAAATCATACTTCTGTTGTTTAGCCTGTTCAAGCGCTTCGAGTCCGTTTTCAACAACTACAATTGATTCGAAATTGTTTTTCTTTAGAAGTCTTGTAACTATTATCTGGCTATGTTTATAATCTTCGACGAGCAAAATTTTTATAGTTCCTTTTTCATTTTTTATTTCTTCAGGCTTGGAAGGCTCATCGTAACGGTTGATCATCTGTGTTATTGTGTCCGCAAGGTCTTCAATATTAGAACTACTCTTCTGTAAAAGTTCTGCAAACAGACCGTCAATCTTCTTAATTTCTTCCTGGTAGTTTTCTTTTCCTGTATAAATGATGATCGGAAGTTTAGCAAACTTAGGCTGGCTTTTTATTTTTTTTATGAGTTCAAAACCGTTCACCTCTGGCATATCAAGATCGATTATTGCTAAATCAAGATTCATAGAATCTACCACTTCTGCAACCTTAGCAGAACGGGAATCTGCAATTGCATTATATCCTGCCTGAAGCACTGCTTCCTTAATTAAATTCAAGGTAGGAACATCATCATCCACAATTAAAATATTTGAATCTTTTTTGAGTTTATAACTTGTTAAAACCTCTACAAGATATTTATACTTAATTGGCTTTACAAAATACTCTACCGCGCCCATCATAAAAGCTTTTTGCTGTTCGGCTTCAACGGAGCAAACAATAACGGGGGTGTTCTTCGCATTTTTATGTTCGCGGATTTTCTTTAGTAATTCAAAACCATTTGCATCCGGCAGAACAATATCCATCAAGACGGCAAGAAATACTTCTTTGTCAACAGCTTTTAATGCTTGATCTGATGAGTTAACGATAGTTGGTTCGTATCCCCATTTATTGAGATAGTTGCTTAAAAGTTTTGACGTCGCATAATCATCTTCAACAACGAGCACGCGGTTTTTTGATCCCGATACTTTTGGTAAAGCGCTTATCTGAGTTTCAATAGGCGAAACAGTTTCCACGCCAATGATAAAACTATAAGTTGTCCCTTTACCGAGAGTGCTTATTATTTCTAATTCACCGTTTAACTGTTCAATATATCGTTTGGATAAAATAAGTCCGAGACCAGTTGCATTACCAAATTTTTTATCTCCCATTTCGGAAAGAATAAAAGGTTTGTAAATATCTTTTAATTTATTGGATGGGATACCCGAACTGGAATCAACAATTTTAAACGCAATTTTATCTTTTGCAGCGCCGGAAACAGCTATTGATACTCTGCCATGCTCGGTAAGCCTCAGTGCAAAGGTAAGTATATTGAGAAGCACAAAACGAAGTTTTTGAGCGTCTGTTTTAAGTGATTCCGGGATTTTTTTATCGATAGAAACAATAAACTCAAATTGATTTTTACTTGCTTTATCACGGAATATTTTTACGATCTCATCAACGAATGTTGTGATATTGATATTAGTAAAAACAGGTTTATTAAAACCCTTTTCAACTTTTGCAATATCTATTAAATCATTCATCAGCGAAAGTAAACTGAATGCATTGTCTTTCAATGTACCCACATATTCAGCCTGCGAAGAAGTAAGGTTATCTTCGCTTAACAGGGAAGCAAAACCCATTATACTATTTGTGGGAGTTCTTAATTCGTGAGCGATATCTGTAATTAGGTCGTTTAAGGAGGAAGCCGTTGAAGAGGAATTTCCGTTCCATGCATTTAACAATGCTGCCGCTGCATCTCCAATTACTTCAATTTGATCTTTTTCTGTTTTAGAAAAAGGAGTTTTCTTAGCAATCTTCAATAGTGCTTTTTCACTGTCATTAATTTTGATATGAAGGCAGCCTTCATAAATCACATACTCGGAAGTTTGTAATTCACAATCCGCCTGACTATTGAACGAGATGGCTCCGGCTGATGATTTTAGTGCTTTACACGTGCTGCATCCAAACTGGGAATTTTTTAGGTATGCTTTCCTTGCGTTTGATGAACGACCCAACACAAGCAGTTTATCATTGTCAACTATTTTGAAAGCTACGACAGCCTGAAACTCAAACTCCTCCACTAAAAATTCGCACAACTGATCGGGAAAATCAGCAGTAGCTTTGTGCGCAGTTTTGAGAAGTTTATTAAACTTTGTCAGAAAATCTATTTTTGCAATTTGCATGTAGTTCCTTTAAAAAATGAACTCTGTCCTTTTGATTGCTTCTTTTAACTGTGCAAATATAAAGAAATATTTAAGTTCCAAAAAGCAAAAAGATTTAATAGTCAATGTTTTTTAGCAAAAGCCAAATAAGCCGTTTATTTAATTATCGGAACTTTTTAATTGATTTTTAATGTTTAGGCGCTCTATCAACAGTTTTAAGGTATTTAATTTAAATTTGATATTATGCTTTTAATGGTACCATGAGTCTTGTTAATTCTGTATTAAATATAAAATTATCAATAATAGTTGCACATTATCACTCTTCAATCTCTCATTAACTATTTCCCGAGTAATGGAAACAGTTTTGATTAGTGAGTGTGAAAATTCGGGAGTAAATTCTGCCTGAAAAAGAATGCGGTTAATTTTGGGAGACTGAACAATGAACCTGTTATAAGTTCAATTAAGAAAAAAATAATAAATAAATGATTGATTCTTTTCTCAATAACCTATAATATTGATACTAAAATAAACTATGTGCTTGAAGAAATAATTATAAATGATAAAACGATTTTTTTTAATCCTTTATTTTTCGACCGCTGTCTTATCTGTTGCTATTGCACAGCGTTACCCATTCCGGTCATACAACCTTGAAGATGGGTTGCCTCAGTCGACGGTTACATCCATTCACCAGGATTCAAAAGGTTATATCTGGATAGGTACACTTGCTGGAATCTCACGCTTTGACGGAAAAAGTTTTGTCAACTTTTCAACTAATGACGGATTGTTAAATGTATCGGTAACTGCTCTTGCCGAGGATAATTTTAGCACTATCTGGATTGGCACCGAAAACGGGGTTAGCAAATTTGTTAATGGCAAGTTTAAAAATTTTACGGAAAAAGACGGCATTGGCAGAGGACGCGTTTGGGCAATTTGCAGGGGAATGGATAGCTCACTTTTTTTAGCAACTTCTGACGGCGGTGTTACAGTCATTAAAGGGAATAAAATATCTTCATTAACTACTAAAGACGGGCTAATAAGTAATTTCGTTCAATCAATATATTATGACAGCACAAACCATCATTTGTGGATAGGTACTGAAGATGGATTAAGCCGGTACGACGGAAAAACATTTGTTAATTATTCAACCAAAGATGGTTTGCCTCATAATGTTATTAAAGCTATAACAAGTGATGAATCCGGTGCAATGTGGTTCGGAACAAAAGGCGGGGGTTTAAGCAGATTACGAAGAGGGAAGTTTACGAATTTTAATAGTAAAGATGGGCTTCTTGATAGTGTGATTTATTCACTTGAGACAGATAAACTCGGGAATTTATGGATCGGAACTAAAGAAGGGATTAGTAAATTTAATAAAGGAATTTTCACATCCATTCGCCCGGGGCAGGGCATAGAAAGTAAAATTATTCTTGCCATAAAAAGAGACCGCGAAGATAATCTCTGGTTCGGAACTTTTGAAGGTGGAATTTCTATGCTGGCTAGCGAAAAATTTTTAGGCTACAATAAAGAGACTGGATTAATCGGTAATTCGGTTTATTCCATATGTGAAGATAAAAAAGGGAATATGTGGTTCGGTACGCCGGAAGGATTGAGCCGTCTTTCGGGAACGGAATTTATTCATTACACAACTGCGGACGGGTTAATCAGTAACAGTATCCTTTGTGTAATTGAAGATTCTAAAGGGACTGTTTGGATAGGAACTGATAACGGGGTTTCTCTGTTCGCTAATGACAGAATAGTTACAAATGGAATTCAAGGTGCTCTTGTTGGGGAGGAGGTACAAACAATTTATGAAGACACTGATAAAAACATTTGGTTTGGAACTAAAAATTCAGGGGTTGGAATGTTCGACGGAAAAAAAATTAAAATGTTTACCAAAAAAGATGGTTTGCCAGATGACGAAATTTATTCTATTGTTGAAGACAGATATGGACAGTTATGGATTGGAACATTAAATAATGGACTAAGCAGATGGAACGGTGTAGACTTTAAAAATTATCTTGATCCGGAAGGGAATATTAAAAAGATTTATTCCCTAAATGAAGATTCGAATGGAAATATTTGGATTGCTACTTACAATGGCGGAGTTGCCAAATTTAAAGACGGTGCGTTTACTTTTTATAAAGAAGATCAGGGACTTTCCAACAATGTATGCTACTTTACTATTGAAGACGATCAAAAAAATATTTGGATCGGGACTAATAATGGATTAAATAAATTTGACGGAAAAAAGTTTACGGTTTTTACGGTTCAATCAGGTCTTTTATCGAACGAGATGATTACAAATGCAGCATATAAAGACAGCAAAGGTAATCTTTGGTTTGGAACGGTTAAAGGAGTTACGCGTTACGATCCTAAACTTGATTACCCAAATGTAATTCCGCCTCCGGTTTACATCACAGATATTACTGTTAAATCCGACACAAATAAACACGTCGTTTTGCATGATGATATTTCTTTGAGTCATACGGAGAACTACCTAATCTTTAGCTGGATAGGATTATCATTTAAATCTACCGAAAACATTTTATATCAGTATAAATTAGAAGGTGTAGATATTGATTGGCAAAACACTGCTTCAACTACAATCCAGTATACCTCTATTCAACCTAATGATTATGTTTTTCAAGTCAGAGCAAGAAATGCGGATGGGGTATGGAGTACTCAAACGGCATCTGTTGCATTTACAGTAAATCCTGCATTTTGGAATACGTGGTGGTTCCGAGCAATATTAATATTATTTGCTGGCGGAATTATTTATGGAATTTATCTCTTTAAAACTTATCAAATAAAACAGCGAAGCCTTGAACTTGAGAGAGTAGTGAAGGAGCGAACGCAGGAACTTGAAGTTGAAAAAAATAAATCTGATGCGCTGTTGTTAAATATTCTACCTGCTCAGTTAGTTGTAGAACTTAAAGAAAAAGGATATACTAAACCGAGAGAATATAAAATGGTCAGTATCCTCTTTACGGATTTTAAAGGCTTTACAAATATTTCCGCAACTCTGCCAGCTGAAAAACTCGTAAACGAATTGAACGATCTGTTTAAAATGTTCGATTCTATTATTGAGAGATACGGACTTGAAAAATTAAAAACCATCGGCGATTCTTATATGATTGGCGGTGGACTTCCTCTCGAATCTGACGATCATGCTGTGCGAATTGTTATGGCGGCTATGCAAATGCATAACTATGTTAATGAAAGGAATAAAGAGTCGGCTATTAAATGGCAAATGCGCGCAGGTGTTCATTCCGGCAATGTGGTTGCCGGCGTGGTCGGTACGAAAAAATTTACTTATGATATTTGGGGAGACACAGTAAATATTGCCAGCCGAATGGAAAGCAGCTGCCAGCCGGGGCGTGTTAATATTTCTGCTTATACTTTTGATCTTGTCCGAGAGTTTTTTGAATGTGAATACCGGGGTAAAGTAGATGCTAAAGGAAAAGGCGAGATTGATATGTATTTCGTAAAGGGATTAAAACCTGGTATGACGGAAGAATTTATGTTGAATTTAAAAATGAATGTCTTTTCTTAAAAACCGGTTCAATAATTAAAATCGATTTGCAAACTAATTTTATTATCCAATCCGCCTATTATCTCAGCGTATCCCGTGCCAATTGATGTAACATTATTCCTGATTGTTTCACTGTATTTTATAGATACTCTTAGTGAAGATATTATATTGTATTTGATCATAAAATACCACCTTATTCCTTCACCATACAACGGAAGATTAGTCATAACGCCAGTTAGATCACTCTCGTACTGATATATAACCGAGTTGTAGTTCTTTGTTTTAAAAAATATAAAACGCGCGGCAGTTTGAATTTCATCAGAAGGATTAAATTTCAAATCGGTGAACATTAAAAATCCGTCATCCAACTGCTGCAGGTCGCCAAGTTTAAATAACGCATATTCAAATCTGTTTTTCATGTTAATAGATTTAGAAACTTTATAAGTAAACTCACCCCTAAGCTGATATTTTTGCCGCTCGAAAAGTTGCTTTGCCTGTGCCGATTTTATATCAATTTCCTTACTCTCATATTTAAATTTAATACGGGTAATAAGATTGCTTAATGGTTTAGAGGTTAAATCAAAAAGCACCTCATAACCTGAAGAGGGGAGAGATGCATTATAGGTTTTATAGGGGAATCTGAATTGATCAAAATATAAATTAATCACTCCTAAAAAAGTTTTCCATTTTATCCCGGTGTAAATTCCAATTTCGTTTTTTGTTAGTCCACTTTCTCCAAAGCCGCTTCCGTGAAGATTTATATAATCGGCAGGATAGTATCTAATTAAAAAAGAATAAGAAAAAGCTGAAGTAGGCTGAAATAAAAATCCATTTAAGGTAGCAATTTTATTGTTGACCATTGACGCTTCACCAATAAAGTTAAAAGGTTGTATATTGAAATCATAACTAAATGAATAACTATTAAATCTTCCTTCATCCTGAGAAAATATATCATCCTTGAAAAAATTGTTACTAAACTGTGAATAATAATAAAGCAAGCCGAGCTTCAAATAATTGGAAAATGATTTGTGTATTATTAACCCGCCACTCTTTTCAGTAATCCTATCTTTTTTTTCAATTTCATTTATGGTTCGATGATAACCGTCGATCGGTAAAGAGAGAATTAATGCAGATGTCGAGTCAATTCTTGAATCAAGCCAGTTAGCCGAATAAAAGATTGTCAAAAAGTAATTGTTCAAATTAATTTTTGCGGCAGCCCCTCTAAAAAAACGGTTCTCATCTGTGCTCGTGTAGGCTTTAATTCCTTTCGGATTTTTCTTTACAGGTAACACAGCTTCAGAAGATTTTGAAAATCCGTATGGCGACCATAGTGATAAACCCTGTCCGAATTCTATCAGGTAATCTCCGGCGATCAATTCATCAATGGGCGAAAGATTTTTTGCAGACATGAAAAAAGAATTAAAGTCAGTGTAGCTATTTTCGCCGGGATCTTTTTCGAGCAGCAAACCAAATCTGTAATTTTGGAAAGCATTTCCCTGAAGTCTAAGATATGATTTATCCGGTGAGCCGAGATATTTTTCTTCCGAGTATCCTCTTTCTTTTTGGAAATCGCTTTGCACACGGGTGCGTAGGTTAATTTTAATTAGTGGAGAATATTTGATTATGGGCGTATCCGTTTCTTTGGTTTGAAAATCTTCCACAGAAAAAAACGGTTTTATTTTTTTTATAATTTCATCGTTAAGCCCGTCAATAAGATGTAATTCATTAACCGAAAAAAAACGACCGTAATTAGTGCGGTGGTGTATAATCATTTCTGCCGTGTGAGAACTAATGAAAGGAATTCTCTGAAGTTCAAATATGCTTGCGTTATTTAAATTGATCGGATTGTTTTTTAATTCTTCAAGTCCTTCATATAATGAATTGTCTGTTTCCTCCGATTCAATTGTTTCAAGCAGCTTCTCGATAACCTCTTCTGCGCTGCTTGTAGTGTCCTGTTGAGCAATTAAATTTGCCGTACTAAAGATTATGAGGAGACAACAAAAAATATTTTGATTCATCTATTTACTAAATAAAAATTTTTTTATAGCTACTGAACGCGACTCATCATCTTTAAAAGAAACAATAATTCCAATCTGGTGAGTTAGTCCAAGATCCTGATGGTTGAACACTGCATAATCTAAATTAAAATAGGAATAAGTTATTCCAACTCCCGCAGTATACTTAACCGGTTCATTTGAAAATCCTGTTCTTACGGTGAAGTATTTAATGAGTTCATATTCTAATCCTACTTTAAACGAAAAAGAGAATGAAGTTTCTTTTTCAATACCGGCACAAAGAGCAAGATTATCAAGTACATCATAGCTTATTCCGGTGTTGTAAATAACAGGTATCTGTTTTTTTTCATTTCCGAATGTTGCGCGGTTTATATTTGTTATTGATGCGCCCCAGCGTAAATAATTTTCAATATATAGTAATAAACCTGCATTAATGTAAAAAGCATTATCAAAGCCATAATTTTTTATCGATACAGAATGATAATTTACCGCAGCGCCAGCAAAAAATTTATTTAAATAGTTATATGAATATGCAACTAATACTCTGCTCTCCTTGTATAAGTCGAAACCGTAAGTCATACCTCCGATAGCCACTGTTCCACTGAACAGCGGCTGAGAATATGCTGCATAAGCATTTGATAATTCTTTTAAGCCGAAAGGAGCTGGCGAATAATAAACTCCTATTTCGCGCCAATTCATTTGGGCAAGACCAGCGGGATTGTTAAATATTGCGAATACATCATTACTTAAGGCGGCATCGGAGTTAGCAAGAGAAATTTGTTTTGCCCCCGGACTCATTTGAGGAAAAAGCAATATTTGGAGTGCGGCAAGCAATGCGAAAATTATTTTTAAACGCATGTGCGAAACCATTTAAATTTTGTTGTTTGATTATATCGAAATTCATATTTTAAATCAACTATTTATTTCAAAAATTTGGATAGTCAATGAAAAAGCTAATCTGTCTCTTTATTGTGTTTTTATCTTTGTTAACGGCTGCTCAGGAATTAAGATGCAAGGTCGTCGTTAATTATGAAGGCATTCCGGTTTCAAACCGCGAAAATTTAATTTCATTTGCTACTGAAATTGAAGAATACATGAACAAAACGCGTTTCACAGACGGTAGTTGGGACGGGGATAAAATTGATTGCAATTTAACAATACTAATTACGGGGGCATCCTCGGAAGTGGATTACAACGCTCAGATTGTAGTAATGAGTCAACGACCGATTTTTCAATCACAAAGCAATTCTTTAATGCTAAGCATTAATGATAATGCATGGGGATTCCAATACGAAAAGAACCAGGCGCTCTACCGAAACCAATCAATATACGATCCTATTACAAGCATGCTTGATTTTTATGCATATCTAATAATTGGATACGATTTGGATTCGTGGCAGGCTCTGGGAGGGACAGATCTTTATACAAAAGCTTTTAACATTGTTAACTTAAGCGCCACAAGCCGATATAAAAATGGATGGGAAAGGAACAGCAATTCTTACAGCCGACTCGGGATGTTAGAAGATTTATTAAATGAAAAGTACCGCCCCTTTAGGGAAGCATTTGCTGATTATCATTATGGACTTGATTATTTTTCGGAAAACATAGCAATCACTTTTGATAAAATTGAAGCGTTCGTTAGTACTCTTGAAATGATGAAAATTAAAGGGAATATAAATAGTGTGCTTTTAAAAGTATTTTTCGATGCTAAAAATGGAGAGATTATTCAGTACGTAAGCAATTATTCCGAAAAAGAAAAATTACTGCAAAAATTAGCGAAGATTGATCCGCCTCATTCGGCAAAATATAACGAAGCATTAGATTAATTTTTTAATTGAACCTTGACTATTTTGTCACCCTGACCGGTATTAAGAACTGATTCAATGCCGGCTTTTATTTTTCCCAAAACAGAATATCTTCCATTTAAATGAGGAAAATTTACCTGCATAACAAACCACTGGCTTCCTTCGGTATCTTTTCCAGCACTCGCCATTCCCACAAAACCTACATTAAAATTAAGTGGTGAAAATTCTGAAACGATTTCGTACTCTGCGCCGCCCCAGCCTGTGCCCGTCGGATCGCCAGCTTGAATAACAAATCCCGGAACAACTCTATGAAAATTTATTCCTTTGAAAAAATTCAACTGAGCCAGATAACAGAAGCTGCCAACCGAAACGGGGGCATATTGCGGCATAAACTCAATTTCAAATGATCCTTTTTCTCCTGACTTGTGATTTTTAGTATGACAATCGTTTTTTGTCAAAAAAAGTTTCGATTTTAAGCTGAAATCGACACCTTGTTTATTA
>MNYQ01000194.1 GCA_001873185.1 Ignavibacteria bacterium CG2_30_36_16
TATTAACTCCTTAACCTCCCGTTTGTATTTTATTTCATATGCCTTAAAAATTAGCACCTGCATCTCGCTGTGCAAAAAAAGAAGGAGAAGCATACAAATAGTTAGTGTGCTTTTTAATATGAATTTTATCGATATGTTAATTATGAATTGATGCAATTTTAATATGATTCTAAAAACGAACGCAAATTAAACAAAAGATTGGAAAAGGCACAACGCTGTAATAAAAGCAAAATCGTATCGCTTAACTTTATAAACTTAGCGAGAGTTGTGAAAGCATATTGAAAAATAGCCCGACAAGTTGCAAACAAAAATTAAAAATCTGAATTCACCGAAAATTATTTCCCGACTTTTTAGCGTTAGACAGACGCAAAAAATTTTGCTGACAAACAGATTTTACTCAGACAACAAAATCTAATAAGCACACGCTGACGGATGATTTCTTAAAAAAACAACTATTAATTTTCAATAGGCGCTAAATTTAAAATCCAAGCGCCTTCATCACTTCATTATGAAGCTTTGGTCGAAATTTTATTATCTCAACATTTTCACCATCGGGGTAAACACGATTAGTTAATAAAATTATAAAGGTCTGTTTTTCTTTATCAGCCCAAACAGAGGTTCCCGTAAAACCGGTATGTCCGAAGGAATTTAGACTAAATTTATCGCCGGCAGAGGAACCTGTTTCTGAAGGCGTATCCCAGCCAATTGCCCGGGTACTTTCTTTCGATTGACGGGAAGTAAATTTATCTATAGTTCCGGGTTTGAAAATTTGTTTATTTCCGTAACTGCCCCGTTGAAGCATCATTTGAAAAAATATTGCCAGGTCATCGGCGGTCGAAAACAAGCCAGCATGTCCGGCTACACCGTTTAATATAGCTGCGTTCCCATCGTGTACAATACCGGGCTTTCCATTAGCGCTTGTCGGAGGAATATAATACCACAATCCGTATGGTGGATTGTACATCGTTCGGCTCATTCCGAGAGGGGAGAATACTTTTTCATTTAAAAACAGATCGAGAGGTTTGCCGCTTATCTTCTCAATTATTTGCTGAAGAATAATCATATTCAAATCGCTGTAAACAGTTTTTGTGCCGGCGGGATATTCAAGCTTTTCATTCATTATTGAATTGATAACTTCCTCTTTTGAAGAGTAAAGAAGTGCAAAGTTTCTGTAAGCTATTAATCCCGAATTATGAAGAAGCAAATTTATTAGTTTGATATCCTCTTTATTATTAACGGCAAACTCCGGAAAATAATGAGCTGCTTTTTCTTCCAGATCAAGTTTACCCTGATCGTAAAGAAGCATGGCTGCGCTGGTTGTGCCAACTACTTTGGAAACAGAAGCTAAATCGAAAATGGCATCTTCCATTACGGCACGGGAAGTATCATCATAAGTAAACTTACCATAAGATTTTTTGTAAATTATTCTGCCGCCATTCGCAGCGAGCAAAACGCTGCCGGGAAAAATTTTATCTTTCACTCCTGTGTTCATCAATTCATCTACATCAGAAAAGTCATAAGAGTTTTCTGATACATTTCCGGTAAAAATTTTATTACCGCCGGTTTGAAGACCGGAGCCAATAACGAAATCAGTATTAGGTATAGAAACCGGCAGCCTTCCGGTGATTGGATTCTCACCCACAATTGCTTCGAGCATTGCGATTTGCGAAACCTTTGGATCTCCATAAGCGCACAAATATGTATATGCTTTTGGAAAGGCAGAGAGCAAATAAGGATTGCCAAAACTAATTGTAATCACGGGCGCTTCGACGCGGATTAGTTTGTCTATAAAATTTTCTTGAAGCTCTGATAAACTAACCGTACCCTGATATGCTTTCACTCTTACGAATGCCGGCAGCAGCACTAAATCGGCATTACGTGCAGCCGCAAGAGCTTTGTTGTAATCTTTTTCCTTACTTTGTCTGTTAAAAAAAATGTTTGTAACCTTACCAAATTTTTCTTGAACGCCATACTGAAATGTTCTGTTGCTTTCTGATCCGATACCATCAGTTAAAGTTATGCAGACGACATTAGTATATTTTTCCGGTTCAAGCGGGATTAGGTTTCTATCATTCTTTACAAGTGTAATTGACCGCTCGGCAATTTTTTTAGCAAGTTGAACATGCTCAAATTTACTAATGGTTTTATTTAGGCTGCTAATATCGGCGAAACGGTTATCTTCTATACGCAGCCATCTTTTTGCAGAAAGTATTTTCCGAACGCTTTCATCAATTTGTGTACGACTAATTTCGGCATTCAACACTGCTTCATAAATTGAGTTAATTGCCACATCCTCATCCGGGGGCATTAAGATTAAATCGTTGCCTGCCTGAACGGCTTTTACTGCAGCTTCGCCAACGGAAAAATTATTTGTAACAGCATTCATATTCATCGCATCAGTACAAATCAGCCCGTTAAAATTCATCTTCTTTCTTAATAATCCTGTCGTAATAGATTTAGATAAAGTTGCTGGAAGTCCGGATTGTTTTTCAAATGCAGGCACTTCAAGATGTCCAACCATAACCGAATGAACGCCAGCTTTTATAGCTGCAATGAAAGGAACAAGTTCGTTTGCAAATAATTCATCAGCCGAGCTGGAGATTGTTGGTAATTCCTGGTGAGAGTCAATCTTGGTGTTGCCATGTCCAGGAAAATGTTTTACGGTTGTTAAAACTTTTTTTTCGGCAGTGCCTTTAATAAACGCTTCTGTAAACTCCGTAACCATTCCAACATCTTCAGAGAAAGAACGAATATTAATAATTGGATTTTCGGAGTTATTATTTATGTCTGCTACGGGGGCATAATTTTGATGAACCCCAAGCGAGCGGCATTCATCCGCAATGGCTTTCCCCATTTTGTATGCAAGATCCGGGTCGCCTGTTGCAGCCAGCGCCATGTTATAAGGGAATTCGATTGCATCGGTTAAACGCATTGCCAAACCTCGTTCAAAGTCGGATGCGACAAGAAGCGGCAGGTCGGAGAGTTGCTGCATTTTGTTAATGAGCAGGGCTTCATTCATTATATCCCCTTTAAAAAAAATTAATCCGCCCACTTTCGATTCTTTAACTAATTTTTCTATCCGCAAATACTCTGTTGACTGTTCACTTAAATAATTGCCGAGCATCCATGGCATTATCATCTGACTGCATTTTTCACGCAAAGAAAGTTGGGATAGAGTTGTTTCAATCCATTTTTTATCAGCATCATTTAGTTTAAACATTGGCGGATAAAGAGAATTATCAAAAGCTGTAGAATTTTCCATATTATTTTCTTTTTTTAAAATATTTATCGAATAGTAACCGTTTGGGATAAATGCAAAAATGGGAAGTACTAATATCCAAATAGTAAACGCAGCAAAAGTTTTTCGTAATATCATTTTATACATAATAGATTTTGAGGAAGATAATTTTAAAATTATCTGAAAAGAATCTCTTTTGTTAATATAATTATTTATGGTTCTTATTCAAGGATTGGATGCAGTTATTTTAATAAAAATTTGATATTCACATCAAAGTATTTATAAATGGTTCCTATACATCCCAACGTGAAAACATCTCGAAAATGCCAAACTACTTCCCGAGGTACAAGCAGCCATCGGCAATTTGCAAATTAGTTAATTTCAATTCTTCAATCCATGCATCCATGCAATCAGCATGCACCCGTGCAACTTCACATGCAGCTATGCCTTTTATTTATTTATCAAAAAATTAAAAAACATTTGCATCTTTCCGTTATTTTTTTATAAATTTGCAACAACAATTTTTATGGGAGCAATTATGGTACGAGACAACAAAAATATAAATTGTCATTTTCGGGGGAACGGTGGTAAAAAGTTTTAATTTAATAGCTGCTGTTCTGGGTTACATTTCTACTTTACAATTTTCAATTCTTTCTTTAAAAAAAGGGTTCCTATCGTTATGTCTATAAGTAAAATAATGCTATTCAGTTTAATATCTATTCTATCCCTTTTATCTGTTACATGTAAAAATGAAGTTATTTCTGTTGAGGAAAATCTTGAACCGGGAAGAAGAGATTACGAATGGACAGTTGATACTTTAAATAACGCATCTTTTACTTATTTAATTGGCCTCTGGGGTTCAGATAATACTAACATTTGGGCAGTCGGACATAGTGATGAAACTATAAAATCTATTTGGCATTATAATGGAACATGGATTCATACAAATCAAAGACTAAGTTCTAATTTAATTTCTATTTGGGGTTATAACAATTCTATTTGGACATGTGATTCGCCCGGAGGAAATATATTTAAATACGATGGCACTACATGGAAAAGTATAGTTAATTTTAACAAAAATAATTATGAACTTACTTACTTAAATTCTATTTGGGGGAAAAGTGAATCTGAGATTTATATTGCTGGTAGTTTCTATAGCTACTCAACTGGAACTACAGCTCTCTTAGGCTACTTTGATGACGCAATTTGGAAATTATATGATTTGCCTGAACTTAATGTAAGTTTTTTGCAAGTTAGAAAAAGTAAACAAAATAATTTGTTTTATCTGGCAGGTGTAGAATTCACTAATAATGGAGAGATTTACAAAATTTTTAGTTCTGATGGTTCCACATTAAATGAACTTTATTCTGGAGTCGAGGTTTGTTCCGTTAATGAAATGAACGGTATTATTTATATCTGTGTTGGTTCGAAAATATATAAACATCAAAATAATAATTTAGAAATATGGGAAGATTTTAGTGCTCAAAATAATGCCGGTAGATTGTATGGAAGAAATGAAAAGGATTTTTTTACTGTTAGTAAAAATTGGGAGTTAATGCATTATAATGGAAACGATTTGAAAGTCTTGTATAAACCAACTACCATTTTTGATGTACTGCTTTTCGAAAAGGATATTTATTTACTCTGTCATGAAAACACACCTTTTATTGTGCATGGGAAATTAAAAGAGGAACAAGAATGAAATATTTATTAGTCTTCCTAATATCAGCAATCAACCTAATTGCTCAACCGAAAATGTATATTAACAATTCATTAGAACAAGTCAAGAGTTCTATTTACCCTAATTTTGATATTCATATTGCTGCTGGTTTTTCAGCCGGTGGAAGAATTGGAATGAGATTGATTCTATCAAAAAATATTTCAACAGAATTTTCTTATGGAAAAGATTTAAGAAATTTTATTACATTATCGGATGAACAAAATAGGTTTACTTTTGGATTTAACTATAGTATGGGCGAAAATGGTTTCGTTTTAAGCTTATTAACAACCTATGTTGATCAGCCAAATAGTGTTTATGAAGCTATATATATTTCCCCGATGTTTGGATTTCTTCCACTTCAGATATATGGATTCCACTTTTTCTTTCGGGGTGGTTTTACTATAGAAATTATTAAAGCATACCCTACAGCGAACTGGAAATACGAAGATTTTGGTCCAAACTTAGATGCTGGAATAATCTGGGTCTTTTAATAAATTATGTGGAGTTATAAAATGAAAAGTCTTAGTTGGCTCTTGTTTTTAATACTTTTAGTAAATACAAATTTATTTGCACATAAAGAGTGGGTTCACCAATATGTTGTAAAACAGGCATACTATTTTTTAGAAAATCAAGTTGGTGCCAAATAACTGATTTTAAAAATCATGTGGGACTAGACTACTATGGAAAAGGCAATGATGCTGATCCGTGGAGTACTGGTTATGTTGGTGTTGGGGCTTGGAGGGAAGATTTAGAGGATATTATTTTCGGTTATGGGGGATTAGGAAATAATTGGAATCCTTCAGTTAGCCATTTTTGGGATGGAGACTGTGGTGATAATTGTCTAACACCAATTTTTCTATCCGGCGATGCGGAAAATGCTTACTATAAAGCTAGAATCATGTTGTTTGGGGGGCATCGCTTTTTATTCTCAAAAACTGCAATTGATCCAAATTTAGGTGTTATTTTAGGACGATTCTATTCATATAATTCATTAGTCGAATTCTTCAAAACAGGGAACTGTTATTATGAAGGATATGTAAGTTTTGGAGGAATAGCTTATTATAATGATCCTGTTCCAATCACAATGGATATAACAGTCGCTAGATCAACTGCATATCAAATTTTAGGTAGAGTTGCTCATCTTTTGGCTGATATGGGAGTCCCAGCTCATGTGCATAACGATATGCATCCATGTGATTTATTTGATCCTGATTATTATGAATTATATATGGGTGGAAATTCTGCACAAGAATGTGACGCAGAACAGACAAGTTTTCCTGCCCAAAATTGGACATATCTCACTGCGCTTAGTCAAGGTAGTCTGATACCAATTCAAGATAATAATTATAATACAATAAGATATTACTTTTACAGTTTGAACCAATTAACTGATCATTTTCCAAGTGGTCCTGGTTCAATAACCATTCCGGGAGATCATGATCTGTCAAATGGCAGTTATCAATTTTTGCTAGATAGGTATCAAGCATTGGGAAATCCCCCCAGTTCTATAAATGTTACAGCAATTGCTAATGAAACTTTTAACTATACGATCAGAGTTACTGCATCATTATTCCATTGGTTTTGTACAGAAACAGGCTTAATTTCTAAAATTACTGTGGCAAATAACTTTAATTTGGGTACAATAAAATTTGGTATTAATTCAACTCCACAGGAAAAAACAAGTCCATATACCGTTGGTGTAATGAATGGACAACAAGTAAGACTGGAGGCACAAAATCAGCTATTTGAGGATATTAACAGAATTTGGAATTCTTCAGGTGTAACAAATAGCTGGAGTAACTGGCTAAAATTACCGAGTGGGGCTTCAATTCCCAATGCCATACCCGGAGCTAATAATTACAATTATTCCTTCAATGTTTCTACAAATGATCATAATTCAAAGTACATCGCTGATTTAAAAAAAAGATTTGATATAACCCGCAACGACCAAACAGAGTTTGATGGAAACTTTACAACTATAGCAGCTCAAATTGTAGAACAAAACAGCGATTATATATCGGCGCCATTACAACAAACAATTAACAACAACAGCTATAATTTTGCAGGCTGGGTTGGTTGGAATCAAAGTAGCGCATCCGTATATATAACCCCGACTCAAAATACTACTTACTCTACTCTGTATAAAATTCCTCATAAATCGAATTATGCGAACGCCTTTAGTAATAACAGCCAGCGAAAATTTGTAAGAACACCGGATGGTACTTTCCATTTAGTTTACGAGAGCATGGGCTGTACTTGGTATGAAAGAAGCACCGACAACGGTGTTAGCTGGCAGATAATGAATAACGGAAAGCCTCTCAGAGATAATTCCCAAAACCCTGCAATTGCTTATCAGGGGAATACTGTATTTATTGCCGTGCAATTTAGTACTGGTTTTAAGTTTTATTGGTTTAACAACGCGGGTGGATTTGAAGCTGCTGACAGCGTTATAAATCCAGGCGGGGAAGTTATTGATTATCAAAGCGATGTATCACCAGCCATAGAAATAAAGTCGGACAGACTATTGATAGTCTACAGAAATAATGGATTAAAGTATAATTTTTATCAGTGGTATCCTTCAGGTAATGGTGATATTTCTTTCTTAGAAGATGGTCTTATTTTAAATTCTGATGCTAATTCAATAACACCTACTTTAGCAGTGAATAAAAACACAAGCGATTATAATTTCCATCTTGCATGGGGCCAAGGTGATAATATTATAAGGTATCAAAAGATTACTTCGAGCGATGGTATACGGCTTGAGCAAAGTAGCTCATGTTATAAAGCAAATTTAGCAGCCAATGACGGATATACAAAAAACTATACTCCAACTCTGGTCGTTCTGGGCGATGATCTGGCAAGGGCTTCGTGGATAGGGGAAAGAAATACGATAACAGATGAAGAATCTATCAATGAAAAACGCGTAGTATTTCGGGGAGTAAAATGCGATAATACTTCGTTTAGTTTTTGGAATTTCGGATACGATGTACGTTCGGCGACTATTCAAAAATCAAATGACAATGCAAACTACTTCATTATCTGGAATGAGGAAAACAACGCCACAAAAGCTACAAATAATACAACACTTTCTGTTATTAAAAATTTAAGTACTGCCGGGCATAATGTTCAAGTCTGTAACGGTGCAACTAAATCCGATATGTACGGTATGGTATTTAACAGCGCTTCACTTCCATATACTTTTAATAAAACAAATAACATCCAGAGTTATTTCGAAAACCCGAGCAAAGAACAATACGGCAATGCTGTGTACGCCGGAAGGGATGGAACTGTAAATAAGGATGCGGCAAATATTTATTATACCGTTGGTGATGTTCTGGTTGACGGAAGCATTATAAATTTTAAAGAGATTACTGAAACAACCGAAATAAATTCTAACGAAGATGTAAAACGGTATCTTGAAACTGAACCATTCGACCTAAATGACAACTCCTCCTTCTTATACAGTGTTCAGTACGGCTTAACCGAAAACCCGGGCGGCATATTTAATAGTGCCGAGTTTATTAATTTCAAAGTTAAATTGGTTGATGCCGAAACAAACGCAGTTATTTCTGTATTCGATGATGTTAACTATAATGCAAATAACTTGCTTCCGTATAATTCTATTCAATACTCGGTAAATACAAACGGCATTGGAAATAGAACGGTGATACTTATGCTTGACATTGAAGATAATTTTGATGCTGTTTATTCTGTCACTTCCAAATTTTCCGATGCTGAAATTCTTCCGAAAGCAGTTCGCAAAGAAGTAGGTCTCGGCGAAAACTTCAACGTAACAGAATATGATTTATCCCAAAACTATCCCAACCCATTCAACCCATCAACCACAATCCGTTACCAGATACCGGAAGACGGAATGGTTACGTTAATGGTTTACGACATACTCGGTAGAGAAGTAAAAACACTCGTTAACGATTTCAAAACAAAGGGACGTTACGAAGTTACATTCGATGCCAGCCGTCTTGCCAGCGGTTTGTATATTTACGAAATAACAAGCGGCAGTTATAAAGCATCTAAAAAGATGACATTAATTAAATAAAATATTGTTGTCGTCGGGGATGGACGGTGATTCCGTCTCCGATGAATTGGTAAACTACTAAATTGCTTTGTAATTTTACGTCAGCAATTCAGCAATAGAACAATTTAACAATTGGATGATTATTATCTAACCACTGAATTCACAAAATTTATTTTACTTAACTGTTGTATCTTATTCTTTTTTTTATAACTTTCGGGTGAAAAATTGTGGATAATAAATGTTAAACAATATTTATAATACTTTGCGGGTTTACGGCAGATGAAAATTTTAATGAAGATACTAAGAGCCGTGCTTTACTTATCTATATGCCACTTATGCGGAGGACTTACCTTTGAGCAAGAATTAAAATCTTATAATAAATTAAAAATTACTAATAGCGGATTAATAAAATTTAACGAATTGATTTCAGGGTTTTTAATAAAAAGCTAAACTCTCTGATCATTTTTATTAACTATAAAAATTGTAAATCTGGATTATATAAACATGCATTCATCTTTATTGGGTGGATGTTTTTTTTTTTGATGTTTATTAAACCGAACGTATAAAATAGTTATTTTTGATAGAAAACATTGAGGCTAAAATGGAAAAAAAAATATTTATACTTTTTATTTTACTGAGCACAAACATATCGCAGGCACAATATTTTGCACCTTTAGAATTGGGAAATACCTGGGTCTGGCAGGAGTGGCCGGATAGGATACATAAACTTGTTGTTATTGATACTGTTATACTAAATGGGAAAAGCTATTTCCATTTAGGAACATATTTTTATTGTAGGTTTGATACGACTGATAACATTTATTACTATATAACTGAAAACCAAGATGTGCCATATTATAAAAAATCATTCAATGTCGGTGATACTATTTCATTTGGAATCGATTTCTATAAAACCGTTATTGATACTCAAAGAAAACACATTTTTGGTATTCTAACCACCGAGAAAGCTATTCATTTTGTTGCTGCCGGCGGCTTAGTTGAAGCTTGGGAATTATGGACGGAAGAATTTGGTTTAATATATAGAGAAAACTCAGAGGGTGATGGTTATGATTATTTATTAAGAGGATGTATCATAAATGGGAAAGTTTATGGCGATACAACTATTGTTGGAGTTAAAAAGGAAGAATTAAAACCACCAGAAGTTAAATTATATCAAAACTATCCTAATCCATTCAATCCAATCACAAACATTAAATATGAAATTAATTCAGAAACGAAAGTAAAACTTTCAGTATATGATATACTCGGACAGAAAATAAATCTTCTTGTCGATGAATTACAATATCCCGGAATATATACAGTGGTTTTTAAAGGAGAAGGACTACCAAGCGGTATTTACATTTATAAATTAATTATAGGAGGTCAGCATGAAACAAAAAAAATGATTTTATTGCGTTAAGGCAATAGTGAGGGGACAATGCTGCTACATTATTCCCTTCTGAGCAGACAACAAAACAATGCGAACCGTAATGTTATCCTGCTCTAAATTTAATCTTTTAATTTTTTTTAAAAATTGGAGCTTAAAATGAAAAACTTTCTTTTAACTTGTTCGTTCCTCTTTTTAATTTCTATATCCATCTTTCCGCAAGAACCAGATGTAATTTGTCCTGTTGTGCAAGTAGATAAATCTGCTGAGTATGCTCAGGTTGGAGGTATATTTAAACCTTCACAAAACGCTCCCGGTGAATTTTTACGGGTCTTGATAGTTTTTGCAGAATTTGAAGATGATACTAATGAGTATACAACATGGGATTATGGCGAACTGCCATTTTATGCAAATAGTATTTTGGATGCCTCTCCTTCGAGCACTTACACTCCATTTACACTATCTGACTATTGGAAAACTATGTCGATGGGTAATTTTGATATTATTGGTGATATATATCCAGAAGTCATAAGAATTAATTCAGAAGCATATTATAGAACCAACGGAAAATATTTCCAAGATTGCAATCTTGAGGTTCTAAATAGAATCGATGACGGAACTATCGATTTTCGACAATATGATAATTGGAGATTCAACAGTGCAACGGGCGCTTTTGAGTCTAACGAAGGAGATGGAGATCGTATTCTTGATATGATGTATATAATTTATAGAAATCCGATTAATGATAATCTATGGTTTACAACAACTTGGTATGATGATTTTACTGCTATAGCGATATTAGGTGACGATATGGATTATACAACTATGGACAATATTAAAATTGGCGGACATTATATCGGTCATAATGCTTCAGGTATTACTGTAAGACAAGGTGCTTCATATTCATCATATCCGGATTTTATGACAAAAGTTTTGAGTCACGAATTAGGTCATTATCTTTTTGGATCTGATCATACTACTTTTGGAGGTATCATGGGTAACAATTCCGCAGGACATACTGGAACTTTAAGCGGATATGAACGCGAGCGTTTGGGTTATGTTTCATATACTGTCGCGTACCAAAATAATTTTACTACTGTTTTAGGAGATTATGTCACCGAGGGTGATGTGTTACAAATTCCTATCCCTTCTACCAATGATTACTTCTTAGTCGAGAATCATCAGAGGCTAAATAGATATGATCAAATTGCACGGGGAGGTCCGATCCAGGGGCTTTTAATCCAAATACCACATATGGGAAAGGAATTTATGTATGGCTAATAATGAATGGTAGTTTTTATCCCGCTACTATTGATGGCAAAACTGCTAATGGAAATTGGAACTGGGTTTATGATGGTGATTTTTAAGCCGGTCCCGGATGGTATGCTGGAACGCTCTGGGAAGGATATGTTCCCAAGACCAAAAGATCATCTGTAAATAGAGATGGTTTTGGAAAAAGTGATCGATATCCAGAGCATATTCCATGGCATGGTCATATGGCTTCAAAATGGGTTGATATCAATCCTTTAACAGGGCAGTATGAACTAACTCGAAATGTAATGGGTGTTGAAGAACAGGCGTTTAACTATGGTTATAACACAATTTTTTCCAGGTGGAGTAGCCCTAGCACTTACGATGGTGGTGCAAAAGATATTGCCTTTGAAATTTTCAATGAATACAATGGAAGTATAACAGTAAAAGCATATAATACATACAATTCTTGTTTAAATTTGAAACCCTCACGCCCGCAATTCTTAAAAGTATCTGCGTCAGGTAATAATCCGCAATTAACTTGGATAGCAAATCTGGAACCCGACTTAGTCGGATATAGTATTGACAGAGCCGAGGGAAAAGGTCCAGGCTTGTCATGGGAAAACGGGATCGGACAAACTACCGGAACAAGTTATATAGATTATGATGTTGCATTAAATCCGGTTTTTGAGGATGAGGTTTCGTATAGAATACGAGCTTCTGATACTCAAGGTAAATATTCAGATTATAGTGAAGCCGTTTGGATTGGGGATGCTGTTCTCCATAAAACAATTCCTGAATTAGATGAAATATATGATTTTGCCGTGGATGCTTATCCCAACCCCTTCAATCCATCTACAACAATCCGTTACGCTATACCGAAGGATGGAGAGGTAACATTAAAAATATACGACATACTCGGGCGGGAAGTAAAAACACTTGTAAATGAAGTTAAGACTAAAGGACGTTACGAAGTTGTATTTGATGCTTCCCAACTTGCCAGCGGTTTGTACATTTACGAAATTACAAGCGGCAGCTTCAAAGCTTCGAAGAAGATGACGCTGATAAAATAAAAATTAGTGTAATTTATTTGCAGGCGCTTGGGTTTGCAAGCGCCTGCATAATATATAAAAAAATATTGATTTTTT
>MNYQ01000231.1:0-23862 GCA_001873185.1 Ignavibacteria bacterium CG2_30_36_16
CCATTATACATAATCATACTACCCCGGTACGTTCGTTAAATGAAATTCAATTTTTCTTCAGTTAGAACTTACTGCAGGCAAATGTTAAAATCAAGACAGTGAATAAAAATTTCACGTCGCGCTATTTGCTAAAGACGCTGTTAAAATTTATCACTAACTCACCTTACGCAAGAAACAGTTAATCGGATGTAAATCGATTCCGATAGCTAACGGACTACAAGTACTGTGTAAAGTGACTGAGTCAAATATCTTTGGTTTAAAACTTTTATGTGTTTGGAAAGCCCCACAATTTTTTAAATGAATTATTAAAAAGCTTTTCTTATGTAGTGCTTTTTTTTTAAGCGTATCCTTTTTTATATTACTTTTGAAATTAAAATAAACAAAGAAAAGTAATGGCAAATCACCCCAAAAAGCCAAATGTAAATTTGAATTTAAATGTAAGAGGGCTTCCGCAGTCTGCTACACTTGCCATAAATGAGTTAAGCAATCAATTAAAACAGGAGGGAAGAAAAGTTTACAAGCTTGGACTCGGGCAGTCTCCTTTTCCCGTCCCCGAATCGGTAGTGGATGAATTAAAAGTAAATGCGCGTCAAAAAGATTATTTACCCGTAAAAGGATTAATGCGTTTGCGAAAAGCAGTTGCGGATTATCATTGCCGTGTAAATGGTACATGCCACAGTCCGGAAGATGTTTTAATCGGTCCCGGCTCGAAAGAATTGATGTTTTTACTTCAGTATGTTTATTATGGCGACCTTCTCATTCCAACGCCAAGTTGGGTTTCATACGCACCGCAGGCTCAGATGATCGGCAGGCAGGTAAGATGGTTAAAAACCCGCGCTGAGAACAATTGGATTTTAACAGCAGAAGAATTAGAAGCACGATGTATAAATGACCCGGCGAAACCGAGAATATTAATTATCAATTATCCTTCAAACCCAACCGGATTAACGTACACACCGGGTGAATTAAAGGAGCTTGCTCACGTTTCAAAAAAATACCAGGTTATTTTATTATCTGACGAAATATACGGTGAACTGCATCATAAAGGGAAACATGTTTCTATTGCACGTTATTATCCGGAAGGAACAATAATAAGCGGGGGATTAAGCAAATGGTGCGGCGCCGGCGGATGGCGATTAGGTACTTTTACATTTCCCGCGTCTATGCGATGGCTGCTCGATTCTATGGCGGTGATGGCAAGTGAAACATTTACTTCCACAAGTGCGCCTATTCAATATGCCGCCGTGCGCGCATTTTCCGGCGGACACGATATAGAAAAATATTTATGGCGGTGCAGGTGGATTTTAAGTAAACTTGCTGAAGTTATTTCAAATAAGTTGATAGCTGCCGGCATATCTGTTCAATTTCCGCAAGGAGCTTTTTATTTGTTCCCGGATTTTAGTCCGTTAAGAGAAAAGCTTGTTGAGAAAGGAGTAACAGGCAGTCAATCTTTAAGCCGCGTGTTACTTGAAGAAACAGGCGTTGCAATTCTTCCCGGTGAAGTATTTGGCAGACCGCCCGAAGAATTAACTGCTCGTATTGCCTATGTAGATTTTGACGGCGTGCGTGCGCATTCTGCTGCGGAAAACTTAAATTCTCAGGGAGAAATTGATGAAAATTTTATTTATAACTATTGCGGCAATACAATTGAAGCAATAGATAGAATTTGTGAATGGGTTTCAAATTAAAAGATAAAAAATGAATAATATAATTTTAGCATCTCTCGGTGCAGCAGTCGGCGGTGGTTTAAGATACTGGATGTCTAATGCTGTTTATAAATTTCTTCCCGAAAATTTTCCATACGGAACTTTAACTGTAAATATGCTCGGAAGTTTTTTACTCGGAATTATTATATTTTACTTTAGCGAAAAAGAACTGCTTTCAAGTGAAATGAGAGTGTTGTTGACGGTCGGTTTTTGTGGCGGGTTTACTACATTTTCAACTTTTTCATTTGAAACAATAGCTTTAATGCGTGACTCCCAATTTGCCGCAGCTACAATAAACATTTTATTAAATGTAGGGTTGTGTCTTGCGGGAGTTTTCGGCGCTTACCTAATTTCAAAATTATTTGTGTGAGATTATTATGCAGATTGAAGGCGAAGCAAAACTGTTGCGGATATTTGTTGGCGAATCCGATAAAACCGGAGGAACACCGGTTTACGAAAAAATTGTTTTCGAAGCCCGCAAGGAAGGGCTTGCAGGAGCAACAGTTACAAAAGGAATAATGGGTTTCGGGGGTTCAAGCAGACTGCACACTGCTAAAATATTGCGGCTCTCCGAAGATATGCCTCTCGTTATCGAATTAGTTGATTCGGAAGAAAAGATTGAAAAATTTATTGCGGTCATTAGTAAGATTTTCGAAGATGCAAATTGCGGCGGATTAATAACTATGGAAAAAATGCAAATCATAAAATATACAGCGAATAAAAAATAACGACTCCCCGATAAAAATTGTGGATAATACAAAAGCATCCTATATGGTCACAATCCATTGATAAAATCCGTTAGCTAACGGATGCCACAAGGACACCAAGACACTAAAAAAATCCGTTAGCTAAATGATTGAAAGGCACTCTATCGTCTGCCCCGCAATCTTTTAATGGATTTTCAATTTGACCAATTAAAAAGTTATTTGTAAAACACAAAAATGTTATCAAAATAAAGATCCGCATAATTTTTTCCTTTTATGAATTATTAGTGTTTATCTTCTGCCGATTGTTATTACTGCTTTGGGAGAATCATATCCTACTGCTATAATAAAATTGCCATTAATTTTTACCACATTATAAGCGCCCGCTTGCATTTGTAATTCATTTTGAAAGCTTTTCCAAGTTGCTCCATTATAGTGAAGCATCTCACCGTAAGCTCCACAGACAACAATATCATTCAGATCATTACCATCAATTGATTTTGTATAATATTGCGTAATTCCCTGCCAGATTGATTCCCAGCTAAGCGTTGAGTTAATATCTGTTTTAGTATACATACCGCTTCCTACAACATAATATTTTTTGCCTGCCTTAAACCAAATACTTTTTATACTCGAAGGAATACCTGCAACAGGTAAATTTATTAAAGAATTATTTTTAAGTTGAAATATTTTTTTTTCTGTGCTTGTACCTTGATTAGCTGCAACCGCATATATTTCTACGCCTGTTTCACCGTTATTCCCTACTATATCATATATATCCAAATCAGTTCCGCTTTCCTTTTTTTGCCAGTTTGTACCATTATAAAACGATATTCCTTCATAACTGCAAACCAAGTAAAGATTTGTTGAACTAATTCCCAAAAGTTTATTCCCGCTACCCTCTCTTTCATTTACAAATTCTGTTACCCAATTGCTTCCTTTCCAATGGGAATATGATCCGGCAACTGAGAAAGTCCATATATCATTTTTATTAAAACAAAAAATTGTTTTTACAGGAGAGCTAACAGTACTTCCCGAAAAAGTTTTAGTGGGTATCCTTAAAATATCCCATCTGTTTTCATCCCAATGTACGGCGTTATAAGCATGCGGGTCGGGGTTGCCGAGAGAATCTTTCAAATAAATTTCTCCGACTGCCCAGATGTTGTTTTCGTTTATTATGGCTACATTGTAAAGTAAGCTGCTGCTGTGCTGTCCAAATGTAAATGTCTCAAATGTAAAGTTATGGCTGGTGGTATCTTGCCCATTGCCATTGTTATCAGGTGGTTCTGCAGTGTTACAGGTAAAAAAACCAAGTGTAAATATTACTATAGCAAGCATAAAAATTTTCTCCCTTTTATTGCAGTATTTCACTTCATTCCTCATTCTAATTTTTCTCTCCTTTCTACTCATTTAACTTACCGTGAAAGATTAAGTTATTTCCGTTTACATCCCTACCACGAAAAAAAATTTCTTTTTCAAACACAACCCCTTCTCGGACAAAGACGTTTTCAGATGACTGGTATAAGTAAACAGTGTTTTCTCCGTTGTAATGTGCAATTCCATCTCTCATTCCAATGAAAATATCTTTTTCATTTCTTCCAACACCGGCATTCATAAACTTGCGATCATCGGAAAGCCTTCCAGTCTTAATAAATGATTTTCCGTTATAGCTATAGAAATCGTATCCAATAATAAAGTAGGTTTTTGACCCCAATTGAAGAAGACCTCCATACTCAGCATTAGTGCTTTGAGAACCGGAATAGATCTCTCTTAAATTTTTTCCATCAAATTCATAAAACTGATATCTGCTTTCTGTAAATTGTTCATTTTTTACGCCCCACAAATAAAATTTGTCGTTATCCGATTTTTTTATATTTACAAAGGCTGTTCTTATTAGAGGAATATTTATTTGTGACCAGGAATTACCATCATTATGTAAAATTATGCCCCAATAATCTTGTTTAATAAAATATTGTCCTGCTGCAAGAATATTTGTTGGCGTGATAGCATAAATGGTTTCAAAAGTTATATCAGTAATGCCATTAAAGGAGTGCTTATAATTTTCGCTCCAAATATCGTTATTAAAATGCCATATTCTTCCCTCCCTTCCACCACTCCAGACACTACTTGTGCTAAAACTCGAAACCGACTTAGGAGAAAATACTCTAAAAACTAAATCAGTTTTCCAACTTTGTCCATTAAAATGATAGAAAATTTTATCGGCATCTCCAGGACTGCAAACCCAAACATCTGTTGGCGATGTTCCTGTGATGTCTGTAAATGGATTAAATGGTAAGTAAAGCGTATCCACCGTCCAAACATAATCCCTCCTCCCCGGCACGGCGTTATCTTCAACGGCAGTAACTTCATTTTTACAGGTAACGGATAAAAGAGATAGAATAGAAATAAAACTAAATAGCATTATTTTGTAAATAGGCATAACAATAGAAACCCTTTTAATTAAAGAGAAAATTAAGATTTGTAACATAAAAAAGTAACCCGGAACAGCAGTTTTTATTTTAGAATTTTTTACCACTGTTCCCCCGAAAATGACAATTTGTTTTTTTGTTGTCTAGCATTATAACTGCTCCCATAAATTGTTGCTGCAAATTTTTAAAAAAAAAACGGAAAGATGCAAATGTTTTTTATTTTTTTTAGTGAATAGATTAAAGGCATGGATGAAGTTTGCAGTATAGGTGATGCTGTATTGTAATGGTTGACTCACGAAAGAGTATTTCAGAACATCTGCAGGCGCTTGAAAACCCAAACGCCTGCAAGTAAATTACGCTAATTTTTATTTAAAGTTTAGGTCATTTGATACTATTTAATGAACATCATTTTTTTACTAATGCTGCCCGAACCTGTAGTTAATGTGTAAAAATAAATACCGCTAGATAAATTATTTGCCGTAAACGTAATGTTGTGTTTACCTGCTGATTGATAACCATCAACAAGTGTAGCAACCTGCTGTCCTAATGAATTTGTTACAACAACTTTTACATTTCCTTCTCTCGGCAAAGAGTAGTTAATCATTGTTGATGGGTTAAACGGGTTCGGATAATTTTGATCTAAATTGAAATCGTACAAAATTGAATTATCTTCAACGCCGGTTGGATCAAAATATTTGAAACGGTATGCAACCTTGCTGCTGCCGTCTGTTACGTATGCAGTTAATCCATCGGGTGTAAAAGCCACATCATTAGGATTGATCATTGGTGCGCCAGCCGGATCGGGGTTCGAAGTGCTGTTTGACGAAGGCAGTTCAGCAACCTCCTGTGCAAAGTTTACAAGTATTTGATAGCCTTTAACCCATCGTCTTGTTGAGTCAATACCGGCAACCCATAATGTTCCGTTTTTATCAACTGTAATTCCGTAGGCAATTGCTTTGTCAAAATTAAGATCGCCAATAGCATCCTGCAGTTTTGTTCCTGTGTAAAGGTTGGCGTTTAATTGATCGCCGCCCGTCCATACAGTTACGCCGCCTGTAATTTGAGTTGAAGAATAAGAATTACGCGATGAATAGATAGGAATTTCGGGGCTGTAATAATCGGCTCCCGGAACGAGGGCAAGATCGCGTATTACATCATAACCGGCGGTATGTGCTCCGCCCGGATCGAGGTCGCTTTCTTTCATCCAGTTGCCTTTGATTGGAGAAGTAATTGAATTTGTAAAATTATACGATCGCACTCTCGGACCCGGCACGCCCGCACCGGCAGTTACACCAGAAAACACGATTGAATCTTTCGTAATCACTACGCCGTTTGTATATGTGCCGTGTCCGCCGTTACCGAACAAGAATCCATATCTATCAACTGTGTTGGTATCAGCATTGTTATAATAATACATTGTAGCAACTGTGTTTGGTTTTGTGCGCGGGTAAGGTACGCTTGCATTAATTAATACATCAGTACCAAAAGTTGTAATGCCTCTTAACACACCTATATAACCAAGCAAGCTATCGCTGTCGCCGTTAACATCATAGTCAATCATTTTGCTGAATTGGTTGTCTAAAGAATCAGCATAATAAATCGCATTGTGTGCAGAAGCAACGGTTAACTTTGATGAGATTACATAAAGTCTTCCGTTAGCGTCTACTTCGCATAGATACGGATTAGCAAACAATGAGTCGCTATCGGGAAAAGTAATTTCGTCTATATAATTCCATTTAGCCTGCCCGAAAGCTACGCATGAAATTAGCAGAACCAATATTGAAGAAAGTATTTGTCTATACATATTATCCTCACTTTAAAAATGGTTAATTTTAATGAACAAAAACTACTTAAAATAAGTTTGCCTGTCAATTTTAGATAGCACAAAACGATCGAAAGGAAATAAAATTTTGCTGCAAAAATTTTTATTAATTCATCTAAACACACAGTCTGAAATTATATTGTAGATCGAAGAGGAGTTTCGAAGATC
Source organism: Ignavibacteria bacterium CG2_30_36_16 (assembly GCA_001873185.1). Classification (GTDB taxonomy): domain Bacteria; phylum Bacteroidota; class Ignavibacteria; order Ignavibacteriales; family Ignavibacteriaceae; genus CG2-30-36-16. The sequence continues at coordinate 6,830 of MNYQ01000231.1, forward strand.
TCAATTATCCGTCAGCTAACGGACCGAAAAGCTAACAAAACTCAATGAAAAACATATAACAAGAAATAAATAATTAATAAGAAAAGCCGTCAAAGACTCCAAAATTTTTTATTGTTTGTTTAGAGTTGTTCATTTATTACTCAACTTTCATAACCGGATAGACGTTTAATTTTTCATCCATGTAGGGTGATCTTTCGTAAAAGAAATTTAATCTTGCATCAGGGCTTTCGCGGAAACTTTTATCCTCAGCTAATTTTTGTTCAAATTCTTTTTTTATTTCGGGATTATTTGCAAGCATTTCTTCAGCCACTTTTTCCATCACGTAAGATTCAAAATATTCTTTCTGCTCGAATATTGAGTTAAAGAATCCCCACTTCAAAAATGAATCATCACTTTTGGGTTCGAGTGAATGAAGAATTACTCTCACTGTCCGCTGATTTGTCGGAATGAAAAACGTCCCCGCCGGAGCTTTAACTTTTTCTTTAAATGTCTCAAATTTAAAGTTAACTCTGTGCCTACCTTCATAAGGTTTTTGCGCAAACTTTACATCACTAAACTTAAATTTTGTAACGTTGAATTCTCGTTCCTCTTTCAGAGTATCAACCACAACGCCGTGAAGAAGCAGGCGATCAACTATCAAGTTCCACTCTTGGGGAATTAAATATGCTTCCGGGGCGCTCACCGAATCAGATGAATGAACATCGTTATAAAAGGGAACGGTTAGATCAATATTTTCATCTGAATACACGATTTTTGTAGCGCCTGAAATATTGCTCGGTTGATTTTCAAATTTAAAACCTTTGAATAGCATTGTGTCTACTTTTTCAGTTGGAGCAAGTTCCACGGGCATATATTCTTTTTCAACAGATATTTGTTTTACACTATTTAAGTCCGCGCGTTCATTCAGTTCTATCAACTCTGATGGATTATCCCCGGCATACTCAATTGAAGCCACAAGCGCCGCCATAGTTGAAAACACCCTATTTTTATAAGGTTTCATCATGTGAGTTTCTATCAGAAGTGCAGGACGATTTTGAATTGCCGCATATCCTTCAGAAAGACGGGGAGAGGCTGCCCAATCAACTATACCGCTTTCGAAGCCTTTCCCCCAATCACGGAACGCAACGTAAGGAGCAATTAAGAAACCCTGCTCTTCCACTCTTCTAACCAAAAAGGGCGTAAACTTTTCTTTTACCCATTCGCCGGTTTCTTTATATATATTGGAGTATTTTTCAAGCGCATAAGTAATATTATATTGATAATCGGCGCCGTCGGTTGTGTGGGTATCAATAAAAAAATCGGGCAGCCATGTGCTGAATAATTTCAGCATCGCCTGCATTTCAGGCGCATCGGCTTTAACCCAATCACGGTTGAGATTAAGATTTTGAGCTGTAGTTCTCCATCCCATTTCCACCGGTCCGTTTTGATTTATCCTGTTGTAGGCTCTAAATCTTTCGTGTCCGTCCACGCTAAAAATCGGGACAATAAGCAGAGTAACACTATCAATTAAATTTTCTTTTTCTTTCGTAATCAAAATATCGCGCAGCAAAATCATTGAAGCGTCTTTGCCTTCAATTTCACCGGAGTGAATTCCATTCTCAATAAGTATGATGGGCTTTCTAATTTTTTTGGCATTGACGGAATTGAATGCCTTGTCTTTGGAAACAACAATACACCATAGCTTTCTTCCCTGCGGCGAAGTGCCGAAAGTAAACATCCGTGCATATTCGGAAGCGTCTGCAAGTTTTTGAAAATAAGCAATTGATTCTTCGTATCGAGCTGTTTCGAGATAGCTGGTTTTTTCAAATTTGGTCAGCCATTCTTCCGGCGTTTGTGCCATGGAAGAAAAAATAAAAAAGATAGAAAATGCCGCGCTAAAAAACAGTTTCATTTGAGCCTCTATAATTTGCTAATAAAGTTAAGAAAATACTCGATAATAAATTAGACAATCACCTTACGCAAAAAAAATTGTTGAAGCATTAGAACAAAATTTACATTCTAAAACATCGGCGCTCGGCTGTAAGTTTGTCCGTTAGCTAATCCGTTCGCTATGACGACCTTTATAAATAGCTTTTGGGAGTGGACTCATTTTTAAATATTAAATCATTTATGAATCAGCGTAAAGTGAGTTTGAGACTCAATTTCAGGTTCTATAAAAAATCATACTTTTTTGAAATGTTTTATATCATAACATCTTAAAAATCCTTTTCTCATTTTTAAGCCACTTTTTGAGATTAATAAGTGGATTTTGATATGACAAAATTTTTATTAGCTTTGCAACAAAATTAGGAGCAGGACATGATTGATATTTCCGTATTGGATAAAAGTAAATACTTAAAAGGTCTATTAGTAATTGCTAAGAAAGATAATCAGTTAAATGAGCCGGAAAAAAAATTTATTAGGGGAATCGCAAAAAAACTCGGTTTCGCATCTGACTTTTACGAGGATACTTTAAAAAGTTTACTTGCTAATAAATATATTACCGAAGACCCTATAGAATTTTCTGATCTTAAAGTTGCTCAATCATTCATTACAGACGGTTTGCGTTTAGCTTTTTCAGACGAATCAGTAACCGAACATGAATTGTTGTGGCTTAAAGAAACAGCAAAAGCAAACGGATTGGACGAGAATTGGTTTAATGAGAGAGTAAAATTGTATAAAGAAACTCCATCCAAATCTTCAATTTCTGAGTATGCTCTCTATTCAATTATATAATGAAACTTTGGGAGACCCTGAGCGTCTCCCTCCCTCTCCAAAAAAATTTACATGCCGTTTAACATCTTTAATAAGCCTTTATCAATTTATTTTTTGAATTCATCAACAAATCATTTAGATTTTGTCACTTTTCAAATAAAAACTTTTCAATAATTCGAGGTATGTATATGCGCTCCATCTTTACTTGTGTTTTTTTAATATTTGTTTCCATCTCGCTTTTGGCGCAGGAGGAAAGCCGTTTAATGCGGTTTCCTGCAATACACGGAAATCAAATTGTATTTACTTACGCGGGGGATTTATATACCGCTAATTCTTCCGGCGGAACAGCACGCAAATTAACCGGCGATGTTGGATATGAAATGTTTTCCCGTTTTTCTCCCGATGGAAAAAACATTGCTTTTACAGGACAATATGACGGCAACACAGAAGTATATTTAATCCCTTCTGAAGGCGGAATTCCGAAGAGATTAACTTACACTGCTACTCTTAATCGTGATGATGTATCGGATAGAATGGGACCAAATAATATCGTTATGGGATGGAATGGCGATGAAATTCTTTTTCGCTCGCGCTGGACAGATCCGAATGATTTTAAAGGACAGTTGTACACTGTTAAAAAAAACGGCGGAGCAGCTATTCAACTTCCACTACCCCGCGGAGGATTCGCATCATTTTCTCCTGATGGAAAACAACTTGCTTACAATCGCGTTTTTAGAGAATTCAGAACATGGAAACATTATCGGGGCGGGCAGGCTGATGATGTTTGGATTTACGACTTCGAAACGAAAAAAATTACAAACGTAACCAATAACCCCGCTCAAGATATATTCCCTATGTGGCACGGAAACAAAATTTATTTTATATCTGACCGCGACTATAGAATGAATCTTTTTAGTTATGATTTAATTTCAAAAGAAACAAAAAAATTAACGGACTTTACCGAATACGATATTAAGTTTCCTTCTCTTGGCGATAACGCAATAGTTTTTGAAAACGGCGGATATATTTACAAATTTGATTTAGCTTCCCCAAAAACTGAGAAGGTTAAAATATTTATTAATGAAGATTTTAACATCGGGCGCGGCGGCTTAATTGATGTTAGTAAAAACATTACCAATTTTGAAATCGCCCCGGACGGCAGCCGCGCTTTGTTTGGCGCGCGCGGCGAAGTGTTCACAGTACCCGCTAAAAACGGCAACACACGCAATCTTACAAATACATCCGGAGTACACGAGCGAAGTTCAAAATGGTCACCCGACGGTAAATGGATTTCTTATATTTCCGACAAAACCGGTGAGACTGAAATTTATATCATGCCCCAGAGTGGAAAAGACGAAGCTGTTCAATTAACTTCAGAAAAAGGGAGTTATAAATATCAAGCATTATGGTCGCCCGATAGTAAAAAACTTTTATGGTCTAACCGTGATCAAAAACTTTTTGTTACCGATGTTGAATCGAAAAAGACATCGCAAATTGCCGAATCTAACGTTTTTGAAATGAATGATTACTCCTGGTCGCCGGACAGTAAGTGGATTGCTTATTCTCGTCCGGAAAAAGATTCGGAGGTAAAGATATATTTATACTCACTCGAAAACGATGAAACAATAGAAGCCACCGACGGCTGGTACTCGTCCTATTCTCCGGTATTTAGCGCGGACGGAAAATATCTTTTCTTTGTTTCGGACAGATCATTTTCACCTGTTTATAGTCAGACAGAATGGAATCATGCTTATCGGGATATGTCAAAAATTTATTTAATCACACTTACAAAGGATACAAAATCTCCATTTGAACCTAAGAGTGACGAAGTAAAAATCAACAGCGATGAGAAGAAGGAAGAAAAGAAGGATGAGAAAAAAGAAGATGATAAATCTGTAAAAGTTGACAAAGACGGTTTGCAATCGAGAATAGCTGTTCTGCCCATTTCCGCAGGCAACTATTTTAATCTTACCGCTACAGGTAAAAAATTATATTACATGTATTCAACATCATCGTCCCGAAAACCAAACTTAATGATGTTTGATTTGGAAGGACAAAAAGAAACCGAATTGGGAAATATTAACGGTTACGAAATTTCTGCTGATGGTAAAAAAATGCTTGCCAGCCAGAACGGAACTTACGGCATCATAGATTTACCTTCCTCAAAAGTTGAACTAAAAGAGAAGCTAAATCTCTCTGATATGTCGATGAATCTCGATCGTTACGCTGAGTGGCAGCAAATATTTAATGAAGCTTGGCGGCAGATGCGGGACTTCTTCTTCGACCCGAATATGCACGGAGTTGACTGGACAGCAATGAAAGAGAAATATCAAACGCTTGTTAAGTATGTTAATCACCGTGCAGATTTAACATACATAATTGGCGAAATGATAGGAGAATTAAACGTTGGACATTCCTACGTTGGCGGCGGAGATTATCCCAAGCCGGAAAGAATTAAACAAGGTTTGCTGGGGGCTAAGCTTGAGAGGGACGAAGAGTCCGGTTATTATAAAATTGTTAAAATTCTTAAAGGTGAAAACTGGGATAACTTTACGCGTTCGCCTTTAACAGAGATAGGTGTAAATGTTAACGAAGGTGATTATATAATTTCCGTAAACGGGCAGCCTGTAAATAAGATGCTTGATATTTACGCATCACTTTTTAACACAGCAGGAAAGCAGGTAACATTAACGGTTAACGGGGAACCTTCTCCCCAGGGCGCACATGAAACCGTATTCGTTCCTATAGATAACGAACAACCCCTTTATTATAATACGTGGGTTCAGGAAAATATCAACAAAGTAAATAAAGCTACTAACGGAAAAGCCGGTTACATTCACATACCGGATATGAGCGTAAACGGATTGAACCAGTTTGTAAAATACTATTATCCACAGCTTACAAAGGAAGCTTTAATAATTGATGACCGCGGTAATGGCGGCGGTAATGTATCTCCGATGATAACTGAACGATTACAGCGGACTGCCGCGATGATTTCCATTGCACGTAATACAATCCCTTCTTTCGAGCCGGGGGGAACACACGTGGGACCAAAAGTTCTTTTACTTGATGAATATTCGGCTTCCGACGGTGATATTTTCCCGTATCGTTTTCGTCATTATAAGCTCGGAAAACTTGTGGGCAAACGCTCATGGGGCGGTGTTGTTGGCATCAGAGGAACACTGCCTTTTGTTGACGGCGGTTACTTAAACAAACCTGAGTTTAGCCGTTTTGATCTTGAAGGAAAAGAATGGATAATGGAAGGCAAGGGTGTTGAGCCGGACATTTATGTTGATAATGATCCGGCAAAAGAATTTGCAGGAGAAGACGAACAACTTAACAAGGCAATTGAAATAATTCTTCAAGAGTTGAAAGAAAATCCCGTTAAGATGCCCGATGCTCCTAAGTATCCAGATAAAAATAAATAATTTTATTATCGGTCTGAAAGCACCTACAGACTGAATAATGGACGGGCTGCTGCGTTGCGCGGCGGTCCGTTTTTTTCAAATTAACGGCACTCCTAATTTACAACTTCACAATCTCTTTACTTTCTCCCTCTTCTTCTAATGGCAATTGTTACAAACGTCTACACTGCTTTGTTTCGATTTCCCGAACGATTCTTTTCCTTCTTTAAAAGCGTAATATGCAATGCCGAGTGAACCGATCGCATCTATATAACCGATTCCGGTCATTTCATAAATTAAACTTGCCGCAAGAAGTATAAATGATAAATAGAAACAAGTGCGCGTGCAGTTTGCATCCGCAATTATGGCGGGTGAATTTAGTTTAACGCCAACATCAGTTTTAGATTTCATCAACCAATACATTGTGGCGATTGATAATGAAGCTATAATAATTCCCGCTATAGTTGTTTCTGGTTTTGCACCTGCCACGAGACTTAATACTGCCCCGGTAATTAAACCGGCAGTTAAAATATAAAAACTCACTCCCGTAATTATTAATGCTGTCCTTTCAAATTTATCTCTCTGTTTAAGTTCGGTTGATTTAATTTTTTTCATTCTTAAAATCATATGAAAAATTCCAAGACCGGAAATAACTTCAACAAAACTATCCACACCAAATCCGATTAATACTAGTGATTCATCCGCACCGCCGAAGTAGGCTGAGACAACTCCTTCAATCATATTATAGCCTATTGTTATAAAGCTTAATAGAATCGCTTTGTTAAGTAATTTCAAACTCATAATATTTTATTTTCTTAGATGATAAATAACAGCAGACGAAGCGCAGATACACTGAATCCAAAAATTTCATCCCGCTTAATTTTTTTATTTAATATTTTTTCTCGATATCCTTCAGCCATAACATTAACATATCTTTGTTTAAAGCAAGCAGTTCTTGCTGCGAAGAACCTGTTGGCGGAGGTACAAATTTATCGATAAGATTAAAAATGGCGAGTCTAAATTCTTCGGGGGCTGTCTGGAAAAGATGCCATAATGAAACAACATCATATTCGGCTGCATTAGCTTCTATTAGGCTGATTTCAGTTTGGGAGCCGCGCTTAAAAACAAACGATTGTAATGCGTCGATAAAAGGAGAAGAAGCATTTACAAAATAAGGTATTCCGGGTCCGGAAGATTCCCAAACAGCACAATTATAATTTGAAGGCAGATACACTTCCCTTCCCCCTCCTGTTATTTTTAACCATGAAGTAAGTTCTTCGATTAATGAATAGCCGGTATCGGATGTAATTTTAAAACCACAACCGGGTGAATGATCGGCAAGATTTGCACCGGGAATTATTATTTTGAATTTTTCTTGAGTTGAAGTAATTGACGCGCTTATTGTTCCTTTTTTAAACTCAACCGCATACTTTCCGGGAATTCTTTTAATTATAGTATTGGAAGATGCAGTTATCTTGCCTGCTTTCGGTATGCTGATTTCAGTTTGTCCCGCAGTTGAAGTATTTAAGATATCTCCTTCATCAAAGTCAGCAGTGATAAGCACTTTTTCGTTATTAAGGAGCGGTAATCCACGGACTGCCTTTACCTCCCAATTTTCACTTAGGCTATTTACATAAAAACAAATTACCGCTGCAGTTAAACATAGAAGAAGAATCACAAGTGTTGTTGTAATTTTCTTTTTTGTTCTGATTTTCTTATTCAATACTTTAGTTATACTTTTTTTTACTCTCTCCCTTTCACGCATTTCTTTTTTGTTAACTTTTAATTTACTGGTGCCCATATCCCGAATCATAATAGGTTCGGTTACGGCTGCGGCTTTTTTTACATCATTAATTTCCTTAAAAACATCTAACCACAAATCTGTTTCGGGTTCAATCTTATTTGGCAGCAAAATAATTTTTTCTTTAAGTACACGCAGCAAATACAAATACTCGCTGCAATCAGAACATCCGCTTAAATGAGATTCTATTTCCAGTGCAGTATCTACATCAAGTGTGTCGTCTAAATATTCTTCAAGGAGAAGATTTATATCTTCATGCGTCATAAATCTATTTCGCTAATTATTTTTTTGTGAGCGGAATTTAAAAGTTCTCTAACGCCCCGCGGAGGCGCTCCAATCATATCTGTGGTTTCGTTGAAAGTGTAATGCTCAATGTCGTGAAGAACAACAACTGTTCTTTCATCCCGGGGAAGATTAAGTATAGCAAGCTCGAGAGGTGAAAGCGAAGGAAACTTTATGCTGATGGGCTGTTTCGCCTGAATTTCGGCTGCATTTTCTCTTATTAGTTGAAGTACAGTAAAAACTGTTATCCCCGTTAACCAGGAAGAGAAAGTCATATCGCTTCTCATAAATTTAATTTGCTGCCATGCAGTAAAAAAGACCCTCACTGTCAATTTTTCAGCTTCGGTTTTATTTGCAAGGATTCTAAAACAAACGGCATAAACTCTTCCGCAGTTAATTTTATATAATTGTTCAAAAGCAGAGTTCATTCCTGCCTGTGCGTTTTGAATGAGCGATTTTATTAATTTATTATCATGACTCATATCTTACCAAAAAGAAATCTCATATCTAAAGATTCTTAATTATTTGAAATATAAAAAAAAAACTTAAGCAGAACGAATTTCCTGAAAATGACACATAGAATTTTTAGAATTCCCTTCTTATAAAAATGCAAATATTTAATTCAAAGTTAAATATTTTTTGCCAAAAGTAGTTAAAATGATTTTTCGTTTACAATATTTTTTTAAGTTCCGACTTTCCACTTACCGGTACACGGCATGAGAAATTTTCGCAAATATAAATTGCCGGAGTCTCGAAAATTTTTAAATCCATTGTAAAAGGAGAACAGATTGCAAGTTCATCTTTATTACTTTCTGTTTTGAGAAGTACAACTTTATTGGGAAGATACTTCTCATTAATTATTTCTAAAAATTCTTTTACTTCATCATCAAATGACTTTGAAGTAATTACAATTTCTTTCGAATTGCCGAATGCAAATTCTAATCCGCATAAAAATTGCGAATATGCAATTGGCGCTTTTTCTATGACGACAGAAAATGCTTTAATTAATTGATCAGCTTTTTCTTCAAAGGGAACATTCCCCGTCATACGGGCAAGGCGCAAGAGATTTAACAGCATCACCGAATTGCCCGATGGAACAGCGCCGTCGTAAACATTTTTTTGCCGGATTAATAATTCTTCTCCGTCATCGGCGGTAAAAAAGAATCCGCCGTTTGCATCATCCCAAAAGTGTTGAATAGCAGTAACTGTAAAACTATCAGCCATTGTTAGGAATTTCAAATCGAATGAAGCATCATAAAGATCAAGCAAAGCGGCTATAAAAAATGCATAGTCATCAATATGAGCGGAGAGACCGGATTCCCCTTGTCTCCAGCGATGGAGCAGCCGTCCATTTCCATCGAGCAACTTACTTAAAATAAAAGCGGCGGCTTTGACTGCGGTAGCTAAATAATCTTTGTTACTAAATGCAATAGACGCCCTTGCAAACGCAGAGATCATCAGCCCATTCCAATCGGTTAACACTTTGTCATCTTTCTGAGGATGAACCCTTGCTTCACGGGCGGTAAAAAGTTTTATCCTTAGCTCATCAAGTTTTTTTATCAACTCGTGTTCAGTTATTCCAAAATCATTGCATAATTCTGGAACAGATTTAAGAATATGCGGAATATTCGTCCCGCTTAATTCTCCCTCCATCGGATCGATCCAATTTCCTTCTCTTTCTATATTAAAAACCCTTGTTGCAAAATCTGCGTCATCACCGCCGAGAATTTTTATCATCTCCTCTGTGGTCCACAGATAAAATTTCCCTTCCTCTCCTTCGCTATCAGCATCTTCTGCAGAATAAAATCCTCCTTCGGGTGATGTCATATCACGCGTAACGTATTCCAGCGTTTCTTCAACAGTTTTTTTGTGACACAGCTTTTTATTTACAAGAAACATCTCGGTGTATGCCATAACAAGAAGCGCCTGATCGTAAAGCATTTTTTCAAAGTGAGGCACAAGCCATTTCTCATCTGTTGAATAGCGGTGAAAACCAAATCCAACTTGATCATAAATCCCACCTTTACGCATTTCCACTAAACTTTTCTCAACCATATCGCTGGCGTATTGGCATCCCGTGCGAAAGTAATATCGGAGTAGAAACATAAGATTATGCGGTGAAGGAAATTTTGGCGCATTTCCAAAACCGCCATTCTGTTTATCATAACGCTGTTCAAATAAATCATATGATTCTTCCAACACCTTCTCTGTCAGCTCTTCGCCGCCATATGACTGCTGTTCGTTTCTAAGTGCGTTTAATATTTTTTCGGTTGAGTTTAAGATATCCTCTTTTTTTTCATCCCATAGCTTTTTTATTTTCGGCACAAGCTCCATCATCCCCATTCTGCCATACCTTCCTTCTTTAGGAAAATATGTCCCCGCAAAAAACGGTTTTTTATCCGGTGACATAATTATAGTTAGGGGCCAGCCGCCGCTTCCTGTAAGCATCTGACATACAGTCATATAAATACCGTCGATATCGGGGCGTTCTTCTCTGTCAACTTTTATTGAGACAAACGTTTCATTCATCAATCGTGCGACACTCTCATCTTCGAAAGATTCCTTTTCCATCACATGACACCAATGGCATGTTGAATATCCTATTGAAAGAAAGATCGGTTTGTTTTCTCTTTTTGCTTTTTCAAACGCTTCTTCATTCCACGGATACCAATCCACCGGGTTAAATTGATGCTGAAGAAGGTACGGGCTTTTTTCGCTTGCTAACCTGTTTGCATTCATAAATTTCTGTTCATTAAATTTAATTTGAAGATGGGTAAAGTTTAAATGAATTCCGAAAGAGTAATTAATTCTTTTATTCAAGCTAAACGCCTTTATGCTGAAGCGCAAGACAATTAAATATCGGGCATTCTCTTAATCAGGTATTTAATAAGATAACTATAATTGCTTCATCTTCAACTCTCGGAGAAAAATAACACTAAAATCTAACACTTGCTTTAGCTTTTATTAATGAGGCGGGCATCTTAGTGCTTCAATTAACAAGCTTCATTTTTATTCATCTTCAATTCATCCGCTTGAATTATGAAATAAAACGAACAAATAACTATGCTAAGATTTCTTTTTCATTTGATAGACGTATCAGTTTCTGTTTGTCGAATTTTAATTGATGAAATAACTATCGATGCCTTTGTGAGTAAACAAACTAGTTTCAACTATCGCCAGACCCGGTTTTGGTTTATTTTTTCTTTCTCGCGAAATGCTTCCTCAAGACTAATTTGGTAACGGTTTGCGATCGAACAGAGATAAATTAAAATGTCGGCAAGTTCTTCTTCAACCGAAGTGAAATCAGAATTTTCATCCACAGCAAGTTTGTTTGTTTTTCTTATTGCTTTGAATAATTCACCAATCTCCTCGCCGAGCAGTACGCATTTCTCTATAACAGTTTGATTTTCAAATCCTCTTTCCCTTTCGAGCAGGGCAACGTATTTTTGAAAATCTTCTAATGTTGGTTGTTGTTTTAATTCAGGCATTTTATTTCCGATTTTAATACAGACAAAAATAATCCTAATCTTTAATTAACCCAATAATTTCATCGCGCCGCATTCCGGCAACCAAAGTTTAAAAACCGATGTCAACATCGTTTTACACTGACTAATAGAATCGGTGCATGAATAAATTCATGGATGTATGCTGTTAATGCGTTAGCTGCCGGACTACCTTGCGCTCAAGCTTTGTTTTTGATAAAATTTTTTCAGATAGTAAATCAAATATCATTTCTGCGTTAGGTATTTTATTAAACCTGGCGAGGATTAATGAAATAAGTGTGTTAATTTTCAGTTAACACTTTAGCAAATATGAAAAAATTAAAACTATGAACGACGAAGTAAAACACTCGAAAGAAAAACAACTTTTTTTTATTGATATCGGGAACCAGCGTGCAGAGTTAAAGTATTTTATGGAAACCGAAAATGTTATGAACGTCATGAATACATATGTCCCCGATTCTCTGCGCGGAAAAGGGATTGCCGGAAAACTCGTAGAGGAGTGCCTTCATTATGCCAAAGAAAATTCATGCCGCATCATTCCATCATGTTCGTATGTTTATTCTTATATAAAGAAGCATCCGGAATTTGAAGCAATGCTGCTGAATGAATAATGCACAATTGATAATGTACAATGTGTCATGTCATTAATAAGTTGACTTGATTTCTCTGTATTGATGACGGAAGTTTTTAATTTCGAAAAAATATTCTTAAACAAATTTTTAAACAAAGAAGGAAAAAGTATGAAAGGATTTTTTTTAATTATGCTGATAATTGTTTGTGCCGGTGCATTTGCACAGGTGAAACTTAAATACCCCGAAACACGGATGTCCAATGCTAAAGATATCTATTTCGGAACCGAAGTTGCCGATCCATACCGGTGGCTCGAAGATGATAATTCTGATGAAACAAAAGCGTGGGTAGAAGCTCAAAACAAAGTTATGTTCGATTATCTTTCACAAATTCCTTTTCGAGATAAAATAAAAAATCGTTACGAAAAGCTTTACAACTATCCCAAATATTCCGCGCCTTTTAAAGCGGGCAATAACTATTTCTTCTTTAAAAACGATGGGCTTCAAAATCAATCAGTGCTGTATATTCAGAATAGTCTCGAAGCCGAACCGGAAGTTTTCCTTGATCCGAACAAACTTTCTGAAGATGGGACAATTGCGCTTTCTACGATGGCGATTTCTAAAGATGGAAAATATTTCGCATACGGAACTGCGTCGGGAGGTTCGGATTGGAATGAATTTAACGTGTTGAGAGTTGATGATAAAAGGAAGCTTGACGACCATCTTACATGGATAAAATTTTCGGGCATCTCATGGAAAGATGACGGATTTTATTACACAAAATACCCGACGCCAAAAGAAGGTGAAGAATTATCTTCTGCAAATCAGAACAGCAAAATTTATTATCATAAACTCGGCGCACTGCAGAGCGATGACGAATTAATTTTTGAAGACCCTGCAAATCCGATGAACGGGCACTATGCTCAAACAACAGAGGATGAAAGATTTCTTGTTGTGCATATTTCGAAAGGCACAAGCAACAATGCTTTGATGGTTAAAGACTTAAATGAACCGAACAGCATGTTTGTTAAACTGATTGATAATTTTGATAATAACTACAGCGTAATAGATAACATTGGAGACAAACTCTTAATTCAAACAGATAAAGACGCAGGGCGCTGGCGATTAATTTTAATCGACCCACAAAATCCAGCAGAAGAGAACTGGCAGACGCTTGTTCCCGAACAAAAAGAAGTTCTTCAATCAGTTTCGCTCGTAGGTGGGAAAATGATGCTCGGTTATATGAAGGATGCAAGTACACATATTTATGCTTACGATCTAAATGCAAAAGAACTCGGCGAAGTTAAACTTCCGGCAATTGGAACTGTGGGCGGTTTCAGCGGAAAGAAAAATGACAACATTGCGTTTTATACATTTACATCTTTTACTTATCCTTCAATCATCTATAAATATGATGTCGGGAAAGGAACTTCGGAAGTATTTCGGAAAACCGAACTCGATTTTGATTTTGACGCTTACGACACCAAACAAATATTTTATAAAAGTAAAGACGGCACTGATGTTCCGATGTTTATAGTTCATAAAAAAGGATTAGAACTTGACGGTAATAATCCAACTTACTTATATGCTTATGGCGGATTTAATATCAGCTTAACTCCATCATTCAGTTCATCGCGTTTAATCCTTCTTGAAAACGGCGGTGTGTTTGCGATGGCTAATTTAAGGGGCGGCGGCGAGTATGGCGAAGATTGGCACAAAGCCGGTATGCTGCTTAATAAGCAGAATGTGTTTGATGATTTTATTTCGGCGGCTGAATATTTAATCGATAAAAAATACACTTCCCCGAATATGCTTGCAGTGGCTGGAGGAAGTAATGGCGGATTGCTCATCGGAGCTGTAATTAATCAGCGTCCAGAATTATTTAAAGTCGCATTCCCTGCTGTTGGAGTAATGGATATGCTGCGTTATCATAAATTTACTATCGGGCATGCATGGGCTGTGGAGTATGGCTCAAGCGAAAATGAGAATGATTTTAAAAATCTTTACGCCTATTCTCCCCTCCACAACATTAAAGAAGATTTACATTATCCTGCAGTAATGGTTACTACGGCAGACCACGATGACCGTGTTGTTCCGGCACATTCATTCAAATATATTTCTACGCTTCAACAAAAATATTTTGGAGGCAATCCGGCGCTTATTCGTATAGAAACCAAAGCGGGACACGGCGCCGGTAAACCGACTTCAAAAATTATTGAAGAGCAGGCAGACCTGTGGGCTTTCATGTTTTATAATATGAACTTTACACCGAAGTATTAATTTTTTTTATTAAGGCTGTTTGATGTTTTTTTCAAACATCCTTTTTGATAGTTAGATGAACTAATCGTGTGCGTAGAAATTCTTCTTAATTTTAGGTATCTTTGTTTAAAATAATTCACATAGGTTAAAAAGTGAACTCAAAGCACTTGATAATAAATGGCGACTCTAGATATATGGGAGAACTAACTGATGATTCTGTTCATTTAGTAATCACATCTCCACCATATTGGCAATTAAAAGACTATGGAACTGAAGATCAGATCGGTTTTAATGATAGCTATGAAAGTTATATAAATAATCTTAATCTTGTCTGGAAAGAATCTTATCGCGTTCTTCATAACGGATGCCGTTTGTGTATTAACATTGGCGACCAATTTGCACGTTCCGTTTATTATGGGCGTTACAAAGTAATCCCTATACGCACTGAAATAATAAAGTTCTGCGAGACAATTGGTTTTGATTATATGGGAGCTATTATTTGGCAAAAGGTTACAACTACAAATACAACGGGTGGTGCAACCGTTATGGGATCCTTCCCCTATCCACGCAATGGTATTCTAAAGTTAGATTACGAGTTTATTCTCATTTTCAAAAAAATTGGAATTGCGCCAAAAGTAACTAAAGAAAACAAAGAACTTTCCAAGATGACCACTGAAGAATGGAATACTTATTTTCAAGGTCATTGGAATTTTGGCGGCGCAAAACAAGATAGCCATATTGCGATGTTCCCCGAAGAAGTTCCAAAACGACTTATTAAAATGTTTTCATTTGTCGGCGATACAATTCTTGATCCGTTTCTCGGGAGTGGAACTATATCTTAAGCAGCATAAATTTTAAAAATAATTTGAGTGAAAAATGCAAGAATCACTTGTTCAATGGACTTTGCTTAACAACTTAAGCGACCTTTCTCAATATTTGAATTTTAAAATTGCATCCAAAAAAGCGCAAGAATTATCAACAGATTTTGGAAGAATTGATTTTATTCTTGAAGGATATCGAAACAACCATCTTTTAGTTGAATTGGAAACAACATTAAATGAAAAAAGTAAATTGAATTATTGTTTTGATCAAATTATAAATTACAAAAACGTAAAGTTCGTTGACGATACCGAATATTGTATTTTATATGCTTCTGAGACTAGCGAAAAAGTAAAACCAATAATTAATTCTTTTGCAAAAGAAAATGATATTTTAGTTCGGACATATTCATTAAATAAAATCAAATCACTTTATTCATTAACGGTTGATAAATTAAGTCTCAGCTTTGGACTGGCATTACCAAAACCAGCAAATTATACTATTTGTTATTTAAGATGGTTAAATAAAATATTAAAGCCATACTATGATTCGAAAAAAAGGTTTTTACAAAAAGGGCAACTTGCATCTTATTTTACTTCCCCAAATACTACTAATTTTCGCTGTTACTTAAGACTTGCCTTAGATTTTGAAATGATCGTTATCGATAATAATCAATTCTTTCTCACTCAATTTGGTGAAGACTATATTAATAATTTCAACTTGGATATTGATCAATCTTCAAATTTGTCGTCAAGCAATCTAACTAATGAACAGAAAAAAGTGTTGTTGAAAGTTTTAACCAATTCAAATTGGACTCCGCATAAAGTTAATATTTATTGGTTCTTAAGATTTATTGAAGTTACCGGAGGAGAATGGTTACCAAATATTAAAGAATTTGATGAGAGTAAACTAGAAGTTATAAATGGTTTATTTAGAGTTAATTATAAAAGTAGAACAATGTATGAATTCCTAAATTTCGCTTGCAACTGGTGTGTTGAACTAGGTTTAGTTGACAAGATAAAGACTGGTTCTAAATATGATCGAATTTTTCTTACACCTCTTGGTATTGAAGTTAATAATATTTTTAGCATGGATTTACAAATAAAGAAAAGTAGAATGAACCTAAATTTCAAATTTATTGACTGATGCCTATCATAAAAAATATACAAAAACAATTACCACATATAAAGTTCGATTCTTTTGAACCGGAACTCGATCCCGATTTATGCGGCGACATCGATTACCTCGGCTGGGTAGGCGATAAAGCATTTGGTATTCAAATAAAACCGGTTACAGCCAAAGCTAATTTTGGCAATTATTCTGTTAGCGAAAGAATGAAAGCAAGCTTTAATGATTTCACCGAACGCTTCGGCGGAAAAGTTTTTATCGTATTCAGTCTTGATGGTGAAATAGGCAATTCCGAAGTGCTAAAACAAATCAAAACAGAAATTACCCGGTTAAAATCAGAATAAAATTATATTTAAATTCAACTCTCGAATATTTTTAAGGAAAGAGCTATTCAAGAAAAAACCCACCTTAAATTCACAGAAGTATATGGTGGAAAAGTATTTTATGTTTTTTCAACAAAATTAAATGGCAAAAAAAAAATTGTTAACTCACCTTACGCAGAAGTCTGAAATTGTATTGTAAATCGAAGCGAAGCTTCGATAATCCGTTAGCTAACGGATGTTTTTTACGAAGC